>DGQJ01000006.1 GCA_002389705.1 Bacteroidales bacterium UBA4417 | reverse complement strand
GTAATTGATGCCCAAAAGAACGAAATACGCAACCGGGAGGAAAACAAATAAAGGATTGTAATTCGTTAACTTATGAAGTCATAACGAAATAACTTCGATATTTTAGTGGCTGCTAAGCGCCAACTAACCCAAATGTTCATTATTTTTGTGGCCTTCAAAGCTTATTAGAAACTAAGTAAATTATATAAGAATGAAAAAAATAACTGTTATTGGAGCTGGAAATGTAGGCGCTACTGTTGCCAACGTTGTTGCTCATAAGGACCTGGCCCGCGAGGTTGTTCTGGTTGATATTAAGGAAGGCATTGCCGAAGGTAAAGCCCTCGACATCTGGCAGACATCATCCATCAACAATTTTAATACCCATGTTACCGGAGTTACCAACGACTACCTGAAAACAAAAGGATCGGGTGTGGTGGTAATTACCTCGGGATTGCCTCGTAAGCCGGGTATGAGTCGCGACGATTTAATAAAAACCAACGCGCTGATTGTTAAAGATGTAACCGAAAAAGTAATCAAATATTCGCCCGAAGCAATTATTATTATTGTTTCGAACCCGCTCGACGTAATGACTTACTGCGCCTACAAAGCTGCGCTGAAAGACGAGCGTAAGGTGTTTGGTATGGCAGGTATTCTCGATACCGGCCGTTACCGCAGCTTTATTGCAGAAGCGCTGAATATTTCGCCCAAGGATGTTCACAGCATGCTGCTTGGCGGGCATGGCGACACCATGGTTCCATTGCCACGTTATACTTCGGTAGGCGGTATTCCTATTACCGAATTGCTGAACAAGGATGAAATTGATAAAATTGTGGAACGTACCCGCAAAGGCGGAGGCGAACTGGTGAACCTGATGGGAACATCGGCCTGGTATGCCCCGGGTGCTGCTGCCGCACAAATGGTTGAAGCTATTGTTGATGACCAGAAACGCATTTTCCCGGTATGTACCAAATTGAACGGAGAGTACGGACTGAAAGATGTTTTCCTTGGTGTTCCGGTCCGTTTAGGGTCGAATGGCGTTGAAGAAGTGATTGAGCTTAAACTTGATAAAGGTGAGAAAAAACTGCTCGAAGAATCGGCTGCATCCGTAAAAGGAATGATGGATGCCCTCGACAATATGCATATTTTTGAAGAATAACAACCTTTTACCTCCTGTAAAAAAACACCTTCCGGGTTTCGGAAGGTGTTTTTTTTGTTTTACCGGCAGTCCTGGCCAGGTATAAAATCAATTTCAGCTACCGGCAGTTATCAAAGAAATCGGCAGGCAGCTGCTTGCGGTCAACTTCGTCGCCTTCTTTAAATCCCGGTATTGCCACAGCATTGTCGGGCATTTTGCTTGAAACAGATGTAATCCGGATCTCAGTCCGCCTGTTTGCCTGGTGCTCTTCGGGTGTGCAGTTAACACCATTGGCGCATTTATTCACAAGTTTTCGCTCGCCGTAGCCTTTGGCCGTAATCCTGTCCTTCGAAACACCATGTTGAATAATATATTTAACAGCAGCATCGGCACGGCGCTGCGAGAGCGCTTCGTTGTATGCATCCGATCCCCGCGAATCGGTATGAGAGCCCAGCTCTATTGAAATGGTAGTTTCCTTCATGGTTTTTACCACCTTATTGAGTTCAATAGCAGCATCTGGACGAATAAAGGATTTATCCAGATCGTAATAAATATTCTCCAATTTAATAACCCGGTTAACTTCCAGTTTATCGAGCAGCAGATCACGGGGAATAACCTGCGACCTGACTTTTTCGGCTTCTACTTGTAAAAAGGGCAGACAGTCGGAAAGATAATTCAGTTTGGTTGCCTTAATAACATAGCTGGCATCAGGGTCGATTGATGACTTAAAAAAGCCGTCGTTATTGGTAATCAATACTTTTACCATACCTGTCTTATTATTAAGCATATAAACAGTTGCCCCCTCGACCGGCGTCATTGAGTTTTTATCTTTCACATAACCTGATACGGTAAGAGGTTCCGGAACCGGGATAATTACAGGCTTTGCTTCAACTACCGGTTTTATTTCCGGTATAACCGGTAAACGGTTGAATGCATAAATATCATCACTTCCAAGTCCGCCCGGGCGGTTGCTGCTAAAATATCCCTGCGAATTTTCCTGATTCGAAACAAAACTGAAATCGTCGTAGGATGAATTTACCGGCCGTTTCAGGTTTTGAGGAATTTGCCACTGTCCATTCTTTTTAGAAGCAACAAACACATCCATACCGCCATAGCCCGGTAATCCGTTCGAGGCAAAATAAAGGGTTGAGTCGTTCAGAGCAAAAGGAAAGGCTTCGTTTCCAAAAGTGTTCACTTCGCTGCCCGCATTTACAGGATCACTCCACTTGTCAGTTTGCCAGGTGCAATACCAAATATCGAAAGCGCCGAAACCACCGGGCATATCCGACGAAAAGAATATCGTTTTTCCATCGGCAGTCAGGCTGGGATGTGCTACAGAGTAGGAATCGCTGTTCAGGGAAAAAGGCTTTTCGTTCGTCCACCCTTTTCCGTTATTACCGGCAGAGAAAATTTTGAGCAGATGCGTTTTTATCTGATCTTTTTCAGCGGCTTTATCATTGTACGACCGGGTAAAATACATCACAGCATAATCAGGCGAAAAAGCGGGAGATGCATCGTGGTATGTCCTGTTAATGTTTTTCGAGAAGGGATTAGGCTTTTGAGTTGAGCTAAAAGGGTCATCCGGGTTATCCTTTTTGGCAAAATACAAGTCGTGGTAATCATGATTTGTCCAGCCATACACAGGGCTTTCGAGCAGGTTTTCCTTGCGGTCGGAGGTAAAAATAATACCATCCTTGTAATTCAAAGGCGAAAAGTCGGACCATTTTGAATTCAGCGACGCCAGGTTTTTAATTTCAAAGGCTTCGGGCAAGCTATCCCACCGGCCGGGCAAATTACAGGCATTTGCAAACACCTGACCACGCGGGTCGGCAGGAACCAGCCGGTTATATTCCTCGAAAGCAGCCCTGGCTTTTTCATACTCTCCTTTACCCTGCAACGCCTGCCCCAGGTAGAGGTAGTTAAGTGGGTCAGCACTGCCCGATTGAACCACCTTACTGTACCATTCGGCTGCTTTTTCAACATCGTTGGTTAAGCGGTAACAATCGGCCAGCCTGGCTGAGGCTTCGGAAAGCAGCGCCGGATCGCTTTGCTTTGCAACCACTTTCAGGTAAAAAGGGATGGCTTCGGAATAGCGATATAAGCTGAACATTTTGTTGGCAGAATGTAACTGGGCAAGCGCTGGTTGCATGAACGCTGCTATACAGAGGGAAATAAATATGATTCGGATTGTTTTCATTGCAGGATATTTGATGTGTTGCTGCATACGCTTTTGGTACTGAAATTGCCGGATTCAGGCAAAATAAATTACTTTGTTTGGCTAAAAATAACGGGGGTTGAGCATACGGCCTTTCATCAGGTCGATATCNNAACCAGATGTCGTACGAGTACCCGATGCGCAGGTTATGCCCGATATTTAGTTCGGTTAGCAATACAAGTGCCTCTTTCGATCTGTAAGCAGCTCCAAGCCAAATAGTGTTTTTGAAAAGAAAATTTGCATCCAGTTCGAACTGCATGGGTGCATTGTCGACAAATTTCAATAAAAATGATGGCCTGAAAACTACGGATTCATTCATTGGATAAGCATAACCTCCCATGACAAAGAAATGCCGCATGAGCTTTGAGTATGTTGATGTACCATCGTTTACCGTCATCCCGTATTCGTTTTGCAAAAGCTGGGTGGAGGAAACACCTCCATAAAACCTGTTTGTTGAATAAAATACTCCCAAACTGGCATCGGGCGTAAACTTGGTTTTTCCCTGTCCCTGGAGGGTAACAGCCGGATCATCCATATCGAGTTTATTCCAGTCAATATCAATATGACTGAACCCGGCATGAAGTCCAAAGGCCAGGGTGCCTTTATCCATTTTAATCCTGTAGGCATATGTACCCATAAATCCCTGGTCGCTCGAAGGGCCCAGAACATCAGAGTAGGCATAAAAACCCAGTCCCATATTTGCGTTTTTCAGCGGGGCATGTCCGCTGAAAGTAAGTGTGCGTGGGGCACCCTCAATGCCTACCCACTGGTAACGGTTCAGCAAGTCGAAAGCCAGCACATCCCTGCTACCGGCATACGCCGGATTAATCACCAGCTTGTTGAACATATACTGGCTGAACATCGCATTTTGCTGTGCATGAGCGGCAGCTCCGGCAATGATGAATATTAAAAGAAATAACTTTTTCATAATTCCTGGTTTAAAAATCCGTTTCGAGCTTCTCTGTGAGCATAACTGTCAGCTTTAAAATTCTGAACCGGCGATTTCAATTATTTTTTTATTCCGTTTATTACTTCGAACTGGTGATATAAATCCAGCCCTGAGCCGTTTTATGTCCTTTTATTTCGAGTATATAATAATAGGTTCCGTCGGGAAGGTATTCATTGTTTTTATAGGTGCCATCCCAGCTTACGTCCGTATTATTATAATGATTTGCTTCATAGATGATATCGCCCCAGCGGTTGAAGATTTTTACCCGGTTATCCGGGAAGGCTTCGATTCCTTCAATGGCCCATACATCGTTTATACCATCCTTATTTTTAGGTGTTAACGTGCGCGAAATAACCAGGTTATCTTCAGTAGGCGCTGGCATGATAGTAATATAAACTTTTGCATCATCACATTTCGAAGGATTTCCGTTATCACAAATGGTGTAGCACAGGCTATCGCTGCCCGAGAATTGAGCGGATGGGGTGTATGTAATGGAGCCGTCGTTGTTGATTACAGCTGTTCCATTTCGCGGCTCAGCGCAAAGCGAAACCTGCAGCAATCCGTTTTCGGGATCATGATCATTTGACAACACCTGAATTACAACCGACGATTGATAATCAACCGAATCGTAATCATTGGCGGCTACAGGTGGCTGATTGATTGCACTACTGATAATAGTAATGGCAACCGAGGCTGCAGAGCAATCAAGATCTTTATCACATAACTGGTACGTAAACAGATCACTTCCCGAATAATTGGCTGCCGGAACATACGTATAAGTTCCATCGGTATTCAGGGTAACGGTGCCGTGGGTTGCACCGCCGTTTACGCCCACCAAGGTCCAGAGGTTGCCGCCGTCGCCGCTCGGGGTATCGTTGGTGCTTACATCGCCGCTTACCGGTGTATCTTCAGTGGTGGTATTTACATCGTTGGCTGCAACAGGAGTATCGTTAACCCCATTAATGGTGATGGTTACCGTGGCCTGTACACAGTCGCTGTTTGCATCGCATACCTGGTAGGTAAATTCATCTGTACCGTTGTAGTTGGCTGATGGA
>DGQJ01000034.1 GCA_002389705.1 Bacteroidales bacterium UBA4417 | reverse complement strand
GCAGGTTCAGCTACAATATCTTCAACTGTTTCTGTAACCGGGGCTTCAGCTGGCTCGGCTGCCGACCGGATTTTTTCTTCAAGTTTGTCGACAAGTCCGGCTGCTTTTTCATCTAATTTCTCAATCGTTTCTTCCGCTTTTTCTTTCAGGTCTTCCCCAAAATCCTTTGCTTTTTCAGTAACTTCTTTGGCTGCTGCTTTAACATTATCAGCAACTTCCTCAATTTTCTCACCCACATCCCTGGTGTATTCCCTGGCAGTTTCAACTCCCTGGGCGGCCTTATCTTTCAACTCGCCGGCTTTTGCTGTCGAGGCATCCTGAATTTCTGCAGCTTTGGCAGCCGTGGTATCCTTTATTGCTTCTGCCTTCGCAACAGCTACATCTTTTGATGTACTAAATAATTTCTTTAATGAGTCGAATAACTTCATATGATTGTTTTTAAATGATTAATACAAGCGAAATTACAAAATTCCGGGGAGTTTGGCAAATACCCTTCAGGGTGATAAAAAACGATAATTTTTTTTTATTTGAGTAAATCGGGACGCCGCTGGCGGGTGCGCTCAACAGCTTTTTCATATTGCCATTTTTTAATTTCCTTTTCATTTCCCGACAGCAATACTTCAGGAACCTGCCAGCCATTATAGGTTGCGGGCCTGGTATAAACCGGGGGTGATAACAGGTTATCCTGGAATGAATCGGAGAGAGCAGAAGTTTCGTCATTTAAAACCCCGGGTATAAGCCGAAGTACTGCATCAACCACCACTGCAGCAGCCAGTTCGCCGCCTGTTAATACATAACTCCCAATGGATATCTCACTTGTAAAATAATGCTCTCGCAAACGCTCGTCAATGCCTTTGTAGTGACCACACATTAATATTATATTGCCCTTCATCGAAAGCTGGTTAGCCATGGGCTGATCGAACATGGTTCCATCCGGCGTCATGAAAATAATTTCATCGTAGTTGCGTTCCGATTTTAGTTGATCAATACATGCAGCAATAGGTTGTATCATCATCACCATACCGGCATCACCGCCAAAGGGATAATCGTCAACTTTACGGTGTTTGTTGTCAGAATAATCGCGCAGATTGTGAATATGAATTTCGGCAAGACCTTTCGATTGCGCCCGTTTAAGGATTGAATGCTTAAATGGGCCATCGAACATCTCAGGAAAAATGGTGATAATATCAAATCGCATGGGTGCAAATGAGTTTGACTGCAAAATTACATTTTTTAATTCAGCCACTGCCCATTTTGTCTACAGCTGAAAAATGATTCTGCCGGAAGGCACCGGCAAACATTACTTCATCATTAATAGCGTTGGTTTTTATATTAATTTTGAAGATTCCGGATGTTAGTAAACACCTGAAAACTATTCGGCACAGATATTTGTTTTAAACGAAACGATACACATATGAAGAATACCTTCCTACTCATACTGCTGTTAACATTGACCATGCAAGTGGCTGCCCAGCAACCGGTTTCCGGTATTTATGCCGTGTATTTCACGGATAAAGGAGATGGAAAAAGTTCAGTGATAAATCCGGAAGCATACCTCAGCCCGAGGGCCATCGAACGCCGATTGAAACAAGATCTTACATTCGACGAGTCTGATATTCCTGTTAACGCGGCTTATATTAATTCAGTGAATGAAAAAGGCGCAAAAGTAATCTGCCGTTCACGTTGGTTTAACTTCATTGTAATTAGTGCCGGTGCTGATATAGCCTCACAAATTGAAGTGCTCCCATGTGTTTCGAAACTGCAACTTATCAAGGCCCAAACGAAACAGGTTAATGGTTCCAAAACTGAAAAGGATTATTTTTTAAATGAATCTGTCAGTCCCAGGGATTTAAAGAACACTGAACAAAATACCTCAGATTTATATAATTACGGTGCTGCATTTAACCAGATTAACCAGATTAAAGGTCAGGGGTTGCATAATTCGGGCTTTGCAGGGCAGGGGAAGGCAATTGCCGTTATTGATGCCGGTTTTAATTCTGTTGATATTATGCCTTGCTTTGATCAGCTCAGAGCAGGGAACCAAATACTGGGCGTACGCGATTTTGCAGTACCCGGAAATAATGTATATGCTACCTCAATGAACTCTCATGGTACCAAAGTGTTATCATGCATGGCAGCAAATGTTAGCGGACAGATGGTGGGTACTGCTCCCGCGGCTGATTACTGGCTGCTTCGCTCCGAAGTGGCCGAAAGCGAATCGGTAATTGAAGAATATTATTGGCTGAGTGCTGCCGAATTTGCGGATAGTGTGGGTGTCGACCTTATTAATTCATCCCTGGGATACACCACTTTCGACGATGCAGGCACAAACCACTCCTATGCCGATATGGATGGAAATACAACAGTTATCAGCCGCGCTGCTGATAAAGCAGCTGCAAAAGGTATACTTGTTGTAAATAGCGCCGGCAATTCAGGTGGAGCAGGTTGGTGGTATATCGGGGCACCAGCTGATGCCGATAGCGTTTTTACAATTGGTGCGGTTGATGCTTCCGGGAAAAGGGCTTCGTTCAGTTCGGTGGGGCCAACCTACGATCGTCGCATAAAACCTACAGTTGCAGCGCAGGGTCAATCTGCTGCTGTTTATGGTCCTACTGGGCTTTCAGCCGCTAATGGCACCTCTTTTTCTTCACCCATCATCTGTGGTATGACTGCTTGTTTATGGCAAGCCTGGCCCAATCTTACAAATATGCAGATCATGGATGTAATAAAAGCAACTGCCAGCCAGGCAAGCAGCCCTGATTCATTGTTGGGATGGGGGATACCTGACTACAGCCAGGCCGTTTTGCTGCCCACAAAAATTCATACCCCGAAATCAGAAACATTCACATTATATCCAAATCCTGTTACGGATCATTTAACCATTGTATTGCCAGCCCAGGTATCCGCGAAATTTGAGGTGGCCATCTGCGATCTGCAAGGCAGAAAGGTTAAGACTTACCAGGGTGAAGCTAATGGTCAAAAAGTCATCCAGCTGAACGGGCTGAGATTTTTGTCTCCGGGCATTTATATGATCCGAATTAAAGATGAATTCACATCGTATACCCAAAAAATAATCAGGATTCAGGATTAGCTGTCCGGGTGGCCGAAAAACCAAATTTGAAGGTTTGGCTTAGCATGCCTGAAAGTCTCACTGTTTAAACCGGCGTCTTCAAGAAGGAGGATGTTGAATGTGCAGACATCAGCAAACCGACAAAAGGAAGTTATACATTTAAATTTAACCGCACACTGCATTTTACGGGATAATATCTACTTTGATTAAATATATGTTTAGATTACGATTAACCCAGAAATCAGAATAAATATCAAAATATCAATTCATTATAACCATTTTATTTAGTTTTAAAGTGGTTTAGACTTTAATAAAATATTTCCCATTTGTCCTTGCCTTGATTTTTCCCGATTTTCAGGCTTCAAAAATCAATTCTGAATTTATAATCTTCCGGCAAAATCATTCTTAACCATGGCGTTAATTTTGCTTACCCATTAATGTGTCTTTGCACAAAAGTGGGTGGAGGCTATTAAATTGCTTGTACAATTTGCAACACACAGAGTTTACAAATATAAACCCAAACGATAAATTCAGGTTTATTTTAGGTTTACATACGGCAACTGTTTAAAGTTTACATAACTGAACTTATGTTTACACAAGTATATTTATAAATTTTTATGCTGTTAATCAATACTGTATACAATTGTTAACGATAGTTTACATTTGATATAAACTCCATTTGTAAATTAGCTAAATAAATGTCAGTATTTGATATCGTTTAATCATTGTTAATCTGTACTTTAGACGATTTATATAAATATATTATTCAAGTAAATTAAAATTTATTGCAGAAATAAATATGTTGGTAAAAAACACTGTATATTGCAGTTATAGAGTTATATATATTATTTATCTAAACCTATATTTTATATGTAAACTAAATGGTAAACAATTTTAGTTTTCATTTAAAAATCAATTTACAAATTTGAAATATAAGTATTACATTTGTGATAATTTTACAAAAGGCAGTTTACAAATGAAAGACCGTATCACTTTACTTATAAAAGCAAAGAACCTGACGGCAGCTCAGTTTGCTGATGAGATAGGAGTTCAGAAATCGAGTATTTCGCATATACTCTCTGGAAGGAATAATGCAAGTCTGGATTTTATTCAGAAAATCCTTGTTTCGTATCCGGATGTTAATATGGAATGGCTCATGTTCGGGAAAGGTCCGATTTTTAAAAGTGGAGAAACAAGTCCGAATCATAATAGCGACGGAAGGTTCAGCACAATTCAGCCACAGGTTTCAGCCTCTGTGGATCTGTTTTCCGAATTGATGCCGGCAAAGGGTATTGAATTTGCCAGGGAAAATGAGTTAAAAGCAGAAACTGTACAGGAAGAAAAAAGTGAACAGGTTGAAAAAGAAATTCCGGTACTGAATCCTGGTGAGGAGAACAGAACCGGAATTATTATAACACCAGAAATACAACCGGAAACAAAACCGGTTCAACCTGGTCCAAAACAAAATGCTACCAAAACAATATTGAAGATCGTAGAATTTTATTCTGACAATACGTACAGGGAATTTTATCCCGAATGATTAATGCCTGTCGAAATGTGAGAAAAAGAAGTTAGCTTCGATCTGAGCATTCTCATCGCTATCGGAACCATGAACAGCATTGCGTTCAATTGAGGAAGCAAACATTTTACGGATGGAGCCTTCGGCTGCATCAGCCGGATTGGTCGAGCCAATCAGTTTACGAAAATCTTCAACTGCATTTTCTTTTTCAAGTACAGCTGCAATAATTGGTCCTGAGGTCATGAATTTTACAAGTCCATTAAAAAATGGCCTTTCCTTATGGATAGCATAAAAAGCTTCTGCATCTTCGGTCTTCAGGTGTTCGAGACGTAAAGCCTTAATTTTAAATCCG
>DGQJ01000308.1:1574-2521 GCA_002389705.1 Bacteroidales bacterium UBA4417 | reverse complement strand
GTACTTTTGATGAAAGTATCGCCGGATATCACAAAAAACTTTTACCATCCACTGCTGAATCCATTTATCAATAACTAAAGAAACGCTATCATGGACCTGATGACAATTTTATTGATTATTCTACTGGTTTTTCCAATGCTTAATTATTGGATTTTTGAAGATGCCGGGGTTGATGGCTACAAAGCACTGATCCCATTTTATAATTATTATGTATGGCTGAAAGTGATGGGAAAACCCTGGTGGTGGCTTTTATTGATGCTGGTACCTTTCATCAATTTCTTTATGATTATGCTGATGCTGGTACAAACAGCACTGAGCTATGGCAAGCATAAACTGGGCGACCAGGCTATTGCTGTTTTATTTCCGTATGCCTACCTCCCGTACCTCGGCATGTCGGACAAAGAACATTACATAAAACCCGAAAACCGGGTTAGGGTAAAAAAATCACAGATCAGGGAATGGACTGATGCCATTATTTTTGCAGTGGTGGCTGCTTCAATTATCCGGATTTTTATGATAGAAGCATATACCATTCCTACCTCATCCATGGAAAAATCATTGCTGGTCGGCGACTTTCTTTTTGTTAGTAAACTGAGTTATGGGCCCAAATTACCAAACACGCCACTTGCATTTCCTTTTGTACATCATACCATGCCGCTTACGCAGTTCACCAAATCGTATGTTGAATGGATCAAATGGCCGTACTACCGATTCCCAGGCTTTACGACCATAAAGCATGGCGATGTTGTGGTTTTCAATTATCCTGATGGCGACACGGTAGCGCTTAAACAGCAAAATTCGAGCTATTATGCACTGGTTCGCCAGCTGGGTCGCGAAAGGGTTTGGAATGACAAATTTAACTTTGGTGATATTGTTGCCCGCCCGGTTGATAAACGCGAAAACTACATAAAACGTTGTATCGGTTTGCCTGGCGATACCATAAAAAT
>DGQJ01000308.1:1142-1525 GCA_002389705.1 Bacteroidales bacterium UBA4417 | reverse complement strand
CCAAATTGAAAGAACTTCCCAATGTACTTTCGGTTACCAAAATAATTCAGCCCAAAGGCTTCTGGCAACCCTATATTTTCCCGTTCGATTCGGCATATCCCTGGAACGTAGACAACTTCGGCCCGCTCTATATCCCGAAAGCCGGCGCCACTGTTAAGCTTACCCTGGCCAACCTGCCCATTTATTCNNAATGCGTTGGAAGTAAGGAACGGAAAAATTTATATCAACGGCAAAGAATCCGATACCTATACCTTTAAACTCGATTATTACTGGATGATGGGCGACAACCGTCACAATTCGGCCGACAGCCGTTTCTGGGGATTTGTGCCAAACGATCACATCGTAGGCAAAGCGGTATTTGTGTGGCTTTCGCTCGACAATAA
>DGQJ01000308.1:0-1025 GCA_002389705.1 Bacteroidales bacterium UBA4417 | reverse complement strand
AAAAGCCAGCAGCACTGTACAAAATAACATATCGATTTTACTGATTCAACATAATGCCTCGATACACCTCCAATTCCCTTCCCAAAAATACACTCCAGGAGGAGCCCTCGGCCCTACCACCGGAGCCTAAAGAGAAGAAAAAAGCAAAACCATCAAAGGCGAAACAGGAAGAAAACCTGAATCCTAAGAGTTCGCATGTTGAAAAAATTTCGCAGGTGGTTGGTATTTTCTCGCTGCTCACTGCATTTTTTCTGTTTGTGGCTATCATCTCATTCCTCTTCAACTGGTTCTCGGGCGATGCCGATGATATTTTTTCGGGTGTAAGTTTTTCAAGGGTTCTTTCGGACAAAACACTGGAAGCCAGCAACCTGGGTGGTCGTTTAGGCGCGGCCTCGGCTATGCTGCTTGTAAAACAGGGATTTGGACTAGGTACTTTGTTTATACCCATCTGGCTTTTTGTACTTGGCATCCGGCTTACCCTCAAACACAGGATAATAGCACTCGGATCGAGCCTGGGGTTCATGTTGCTGGCGATGGCCTGGCTATCGGTTACACTCGGCTTCCTGTTCCGTAATTCTGCACTTTCAATATTAGGCGGTATTTCCGGCTACGAATCATCCCTATACCTCGAAGGTTTGATGGGAAAGATGGGATTAATGTTACTGTTGATTTTTGTTTTTGTTGCCTTCCTGGTAATTGTTTATAATTTTTCACTTCACCAGGTAAAGCATTGGGTTGAACAGAAAAAGAAAAAATCTGCCACTGCTGATGATGAACCTATTCTGAACCAGGATCCTGAATTTACAGTTAACAATCGCAATATTGCGCCTGACGGACCGGTTGACAAATACAACACTGTTGAATTTGCGGTTAATGAGTTTGAAAAAGTGCCGGTTCCTGAAAAGCCCATTAATCCACAGCCTTACAGGGGAAATGAGCAGGCCGAAAATACACAGTTCGAACCGGTATCGTTTCCAAAACCAAAACCACAGGTAAATCCCGAGGTTGAATTCACGGTTGAAACT
>DGQJ01000017.1:524-5275 GCA_002389705.1 Bacteroidales bacterium UBA4417 | reverse complement strand
CCATCAACTGTATATTCGCAAACTGTGAGCGGCTTGGTTTTGGGCAGCCTGTTTTTAACGAAAGGTGCCGATGGATATAAAGCATTCAGCGAATCAGCCAGTCGTTTAAATATGGGGTAATACAATTTTGATGTTTCTTTCCCGATATCAATAATGGAGTCGGCAGCACTGAAACTGCCTGCCGAAAATTCATGAAGTTCGGGCAATATGTAAATATCGCAGGCATCCCTGTGTTTTTGAAAATGTTCGGCATCCTTGTAAAAGCAAATCTGGAGCAGGATATCTACCGGCGAATTCAGGTTCTCAGCCTTTTCGAGGCCTTTGTTCAGGTTAACACCTATTACGATATCGGCGCCCATTTTTTTTACATCCAGCACCGGGAAATTATTCACCAGCCCGCCATCAACCAGGGTTTTCCCTTCGTAACGCACCGGGGTAAACACCGAAGGAATTGCCATGCTGGCACGCACGCAGGTGGTAATATCGCCATGATCCATCACAATCGCGTTACCGGTTTCAAGATCGGTGCCAATACACTTAAACGGGATTGATAGCTTTGAGAAATCGGTGATATTATAAACGGGTTCAAACAATTCGGCAAACTTTAACCATAACTCCTGCCCTTCGATGATACCCTTTCCCAGCTTAAATTTACCGTTTTCGAACGGGATTTCAATCGTATATTTATCAAACTCATCCTTTTCCTCGATGCTGATGGCATTCAGCTTGGGAGAAGTAGAAAACATCAGGTCCCAATCGAGTTTGCGGGCCAGGGTTTCGATGGTGTCGCCCGAATAGCCGGCAGCATAAAGCGCTCCTACTATGCTCCCCATGCTTGTACCGGTGATGGCATCTATTTTCAGACCCGCCTGGTCAATGGCCTGCAATATTCCGATATGTGCCAGCCCTTTGGCTCCTCCNNGCACAACCCTAAAAACAGCAGCATTAAACCCAAACAGAACCTGTTCATAAAATTTCTTCTTTAAATTTCTTTTGAAGAATTCAATCCGCCAACGGGTTTTAAAACTATGCACCCGACAGGTTTCACCTTTTAAGAGGATGTAATTCCAATTCAATTTATCAAAGTAAAGAAAAATAGCGATTGCCTAAATCGAAGCAGGAATAAAAGAGTTTTCACCCGGATACCGGAACCCCGGGCTTTTTAACGATTGCGGCTTGGTACAATGGCGATTTGCGTGGTTGTCAGCTATAATCCTTCACAAATGGTGGTGCGGATTACTAGCTTTCAGTTATAATCTATACTCGCGATTATTTTATAGTCTTTATTTGTAGTGGGTTTTTCTCTTTTTCCGTATTTCTCGATTCCATTGAATTACTCCAAATATGAAAAAAGATATTCCAAAATATAATGTAAGGGTGGAGTTGTATTTTATAATTGTTAGTTTTTCAACTAAATATTCTGAGCCTTTATAAGTTATTGAGAATACGGAAATATCCTTTCCGGTATTTATTTTCTTTGCTGCTCTTCGTGGAATTTTTAAAATGATTCCCTCTCCAATTTTTACATCTCTTTCAAAATAACTTTTATAAAAGCATTCAAGAAAGTCAGCTGGGATTTTAAATGAGTTCCTATATTTGTCGAGATAGATGTAATAACTATGAGTTCGGTTTCTGTATCCGTCGCTATCAATGAAAGAATAATCCTTTAACGTTCCTGCTACCTCAATTAAGTCTTTAGATGATCTTACATTTCCTTTGAATATATAGTAACCGATAAAAAATATTCCAATGAATGCTATGTAAAAAAATCTACTATTAAAATCAGATAATTTTCTCATTGAATACGTTTTTTAAAATTACAGCCACCAGTTGACTCTATGACATGTAGCTGATTACGTGGCACTTTCTTACCATCACGTGTGAAAGCTAGTGGAAAGTACGATGTTTCGAGTTGATTAATCACCCTCCTTTACGTTTACCTTAGTTATGCATTGAGCTCTATTTTCAAATGTCAACACTTAAACTCAGGTGTCTTCCAAATCCTTCCCGAATTATTCTCATAAGTGTTGAAAGCCGGATGTCACTGGCATCATTCTCAATTCGGGAAATATATGTCTTTGTTGTGCCACATTTTTCCGCTAACTGCTCCTGCGTCATTCCATACTCTTTTCTGAGTTCCTGGAGCATCACACCGAGTTTGAAAGCTTCAAAACCTTCTTCATACTTTTCCCGGGTTTCAGTTCCGCGTTTTCCGTATTCAGAATCAAGATGATCAGCAAAAGATGTCAGGTTTTTATTTATCTTTTTCATCGAAGTACTGTTTTTTAAGTTTTTCTGCAAGTTCTATTTCGCTCCTTGGTGTTTTCTGGGTTTTCTTCATAAATCCGTTAACCAACACTACAAGTTTTCCCTCGTCGAAGAAGCTGAAAACCCTATAAATATTGGAACCGACTTCGACCCTGATTTCGAAAAGTCCTGATGAACCTGTAATGTGTGAAAAATATTTTTCAGGAACACGTTCTATTTCTGAAACAAGTTGCAATGTCCAGTTGAACTTTTTCTTGACTCCCGGGCTTAGTGTTGCATAAAAGTCAAGGTAATAGTTTTTGTAGTAAAATATGTTTCTGACGAATTTTACTTTCACAATGCAAAGTTAGCTAATTAGTGAACATTTATCGAAATTTATTGAAGTTTTCTCGTTGGATTTTTCTACAGCATTAGCGGTAAAGAGATAAAACAATGCAGTTTATACCTGCCATCGATATTGTAAAATCAGGAGGATATCTGAAGAAATTCTGGGAAATCCGGCAAATAACCTATTCTTCCTTTTTCTTGATATCCACATGCTCCATATCGCTCAGGTGTAGGTTGAGGGCTTTAACTGAGATTTGTATTTCGTAAATGGATGTTCCCAGCGAGGCAATCATCATCAGCAATGCAGTTCCGAAAATCCAGACTGCAATAGCCTCCTGGCCCACAAAAATGAGAAACATAGTTCCTACACACAGAAAAAGGCTCGTAACGCCCAGTATCTGCATATTTTTAGTCAGGTACAGTCTCTTTCGCAGGTTTGCAATCTGGTCCTTCAGTAATTCGTTGGGATCGGTTTTAAATTTTTCGTGCAATCCGCGGATCAGCGTTGCATATCCCAGGAAACGATTTGTGTATGCCAGCAGAATCAGCGATATAGCCGAAAACAAAAGCGCTGGCGTGGTGAGTGTAATTTGTTCGTGCATAATTATCAGTTCTTGGTTTCGAAACATTCAACAAACCATAAAGTTCACAGCAGGCANNTATTCAATTTCTTCAATGCGCAATATATCGCGGACACTGGCATGGGCTTCGGCAATTTTTATTGATTTTCCCCTGGCCTTTAAATCGAGGTAAAGTTTCCTGATAAGCCTGGCCCCGGCAATATCAACATAGGGCGATGTACTCAGGTCCCAGATCACACAATCAATTTGGTCTTCATTTTCGAGCACTTTTGCCCAAACCTCTTTGCGGATATTTTCGACATTAAAATACAGGATCGAAGCTTCGACCCTGAACAGCAACAAGCCGGGAATAAGTTCGTTATCCGGATGGCGCGAGATATCGGTGTACCGCTTTGTATCGGGTATGCGGCCCAGGAAAGCAATATGCGGTTTGGCCACGGTTCGAAGTAGCAGTACAATGGATGCCACCGCCGCCAGCACAACGCCTTTAAGAATCCCAAAAACAATTACTCCTGCCAGCGAAACCATGGCTACCGTAAACTCGGTACGGCTGACTTTCCAGAGCCGTTTCATGCCTTTTATGTCGACCAGGCTGCGGATGGCCACCACAAGAATTACTGCCAGGATCACCATGGGCATATTTTTCATGAAACCGGTGAGCAATTCCAGGCAAAGGGCGATGGCCGCTGAGGCAAAAATCAAAGACAACGGTGTTTTTGCGCCGGCTTTACTGTTTACTGCCGATTGCGACAATCCGCCGCTCACCGGGTATCCATGCCCGAAAGCCGTGGCTATGTTGGCTGCTGATAAAGCCAGCAACTCCTGGTGCGAATCAATTTCGTAATCACCCTGGTTGGCCAGCGTTTTTGCCGCAGCAACACTTTCGATATATGCCAGCAAAAAACAAGCAAAAGCCAGCGGGAACACTGCATCCAGATCAGATAACCGAAAGGCCGGCATGTGAAAGGCGGGCAATCCCGAAGGGATGTTTCCCGCCACATCAAATCCGGCATTTCCAAGCTGAGTATAGGAAACCAGAATGATGGAGGCAATCACCAGCAGAATGTCCGTGGGGCGGCCCGGAAATATTTTCTTGCTGGTAAGCAGCAGGATGATCATCACGCAACCAAAAATAAAAACGGCGAGGTTCATGGCAGGAAGCTGCTTTATCAATACTGCTACCCTATCGGCAAAACCTTCACCACCTCCCGGCAACCCGAAAAATTTTGGCAACTGTGTAAGTAAAATGGTTAAGGCTGCGCCTGCCTTAAAACCGAGTAAAACTGATTCGCTGATAAAACTGATGATGCTGTTTAACTTCAGGAAATAAGCACCCAGGCTCATGGCACCCATCACCAATGCCGTGAGTGAAGCAATATCCACCCAGCGCTGAATGTCGCCTCCCGACAAGGATGCGAGGGCGGTTCCGATAATGAGCGAAATGGCGGAAGTAGGCCCGACCGAAAGTTGTTTGCCCGTACCAAATACCGCGTAAAACACCCCGCCAACCAGGTACCCGTAAATGCCATATTGAACCGGCAACCCGGCCAGTGATGCATAAGCCATCGATACCGG
>DGQJ01000017.1:0-318 GCA_002389705.1 Bacteroidales bacterium UBA4417 | reverse complement strand
ATAATTGCCGATGCCACAACCATGCGGGCATAACTTTTATTGTCGGCCGGAACCACGTACCAGGGAGATTTTTCGGTTGCCGTCTTTTTAATAAGCTCTTCATAAGCTGCCTGGTAAGGTTTCCAGTATTTCCGTTCCTCAACATCGGCAGCGCTGAACTTCCAGTTTTTCTCAGGTTTATCGATCCGCTCGAGGAAACGTTTTTTCTGTTCTTTTTTGGAAACATTCAGGAATATTTTGAGCACCATAATCCCGTTCTTCGACAGGTATGACTCAAAATTCCGGATATCTTCCAGGCGGTCGTCCCAAATGGACGAT
>DGQJ01000270.1:12494-13008 GCA_002389705.1 Bacteroidales bacterium UBA4417 | reverse complement strand
CCGAAAATCTTTATCAGCCAGTGCGAGTTTTCCCAACTCAAAGCTGGCGCTGTTTACCAGCACATTCTGTGGATATGAACCCACAAAACGCTCGAACCTTGCCGTTGCATCAGGATGGAAGAGTTGAGACGCACACATGGCTGCGTAATATTCGGAGCCGGCCTGCAGGTTCGATTTATCGCCCGCAGCCAGTTTATCGAACATTACCTGCGCAGCAGCATACTGAGCCTTGCTGTACAGATCTACTGCCTGGTCGTAGGTAGCCTGGGGATTATTGTAAATGCTTGTTCGTTGTGCCGATACCTGTAAAACCAGGCTCAAAGCGAATACACAAAGGGATGTGGCTAAAATTCGGGTTATATTCATATTCAGATGCTGAAAATCAGGATTAAAGTTACTGCATTAAGTCAACTGCAACGGGTAGGGGAGAAGTAACTTATCAACAGTTGTAATTTGAAAACTTAACGCAGCCAAAGGCCGAATAGTATACGTTTATGAATAATTGGGAACATCC
>DGQJ01000270.1:10918-12449 GCA_002389705.1 Bacteroidales bacterium UBA4417 | reverse complement strand
TTTTTTCTGAAAAGAAAGTGCGCGTAAGGAGAGAATTGTTTTACGGACAGGCTAGCGCAGGATTGATATTTTACGGGTATCGATAAGACGACTGCCGGAAGTAATCCTGATAACATAGGTACCGGGTTTCAGGTTGCTGATATCCAGGTATTCAGTCGACTGAGCCATGGTTCGTTTCCATCGCCTTGTCTCGGTGCCACCCATATTGATTAAACTGATATCCAGATTTTCGGGTTTGGTAAATGCCGATGATAGTATAAGCTGGCTGGCATTTGGCTGGGCATAAATACACATTTGCTCCGAAAAGCTGACACCCTCAATGCCTACATTCCCATACACGAACGACAAATTGTCTATCCACATGTTCGTTCCTGTATGATCTCGCCCGTCAAGCGGGTTCGAATTCAGGAAAAGTATATTCATGGTGTCAGGCGTAAGTGGTTTATGATAACGCAGCGGAATTTCGAAATAGGTCCAGGTATTCAAAACTACATTGGTGTCGATAAGCCCGTAACCTATGGTGTCGCGCGTGCCGTTGGCCCAGCGGGTCAGTCCCCAGCCCAGGGCACACTGGTCGTTGTTAGCGGGGTAATACTTGTAATAGCCTGTGAGTTTTTCAGGAGTTACGGTGAAAGGGATACCACCGGTAACCGAAGCTGTTTGCGCCGCAACATCGATATTCAGTTTTCCTAAAGTCAATAACCCGGGCAACCTGTAGGTGCCGCTGAATGGTATATTGATGCTAAGTACCGAAAGTTTAACCGAAGCTGATCCTTGCTGCGGATCGGCATTTTCTTTGGAAACTGCATTAAAAGTACCTAACAGCGGGATTGTCTGGTTTGAAGTCGCCCAGTTGTCGGGCTTGTTGTTGGTCCAGTTTTCGAAACTATGATTAGGTATCTCCTGTGCTTTTAACTGGATTGTAAAAATGAAAATAAAACCGAGCGCGTAAAAATATTTTTTCATGACCAGGAAATTAATGTTGGAAATAGAAAAGAGCCGAAATGTTAAACCCGTGGTTGATTAACAGTTTCAAAATAAAAATGTTTTTGATAGCGCCTGAAATGCTGATCGATTCAATCCTCAATCATAAATGCAACACTTAGGTGACAACCCTGTAAGCAGGATTCTGTTCCTTCGGGCCTGTTGCCGACCTTCCGGCTTCCATCATTTATCTGGGACCACCATCACTGATGGCCTCTATCGACCTACCCCCCGGGCATCGGGCGAGCAACCCTTTCAGCAGCCGCCGAAGCGGCGCTACTCCCGGTATATTTGGTCTTTCAACCCATAAGGTTTACCCTCATGCTGCATTGCTGCATCACGGCGTGGGCTCTTACCCCGCGTTTTCACCCTTATCCCGGTAAACCGGGACGGTATATTTTCTGTGGCACTGGCTGTTCCCGCGGTGTTCAGCCGCAGGACCTTCCCGTTAGGAAGTATGGCGCTCTGTGTTGTCCTGACTTTCCTTACCCGCGGACATGCCGGGATACGATAGAACAGGTTGTCACCACTGCAAAGGTACGAAAAA
>DGQJ01000270.1:5328-10846 GCA_002389705.1 Bacteroidales bacterium UBA4417 | reverse complement strand
AAACTGATTTGCGGAAAATCCCTTCCTTCACAAAGCCACATTTTTCGAGCACACGCTGCGAAGCCAGGTTATACTCGAACACTCCGGTTTGTATGCGCACAAGGCCCAGCGTACTGAATCCATATTCGGTTATCAGGTTCACGGCACGGGTTACAATTCCTTTATTCCAGTATGGTTCGCCGATAAAGTAGCCAATTTCGGCCGACATACGGTAAATGTCGGTGCAGGGTACCAGTGAGATATTTCCTACATATTCGTGGTTAAATTCAATACCAAAAAAGGTTACCGGGTACTGATTGGAGAAATTTGTCAGAAATTTCTCAGCATCAGCGAGCGTATACGGATTCGGGAATCCATCGCGCAGGTTACGGCTTATTTTTTCGTTGTTGGCCAGCTCTGCCAGGCGCTTTGCATCCTGCAAATGTAATGCACGAAGTTTGATGTTTCCTGATTTGAGTTCCATCAGTGAAGTATTTAGATGTACGGTTGTTGCCTGCGGTACTTCTTGAGTTATAGCAGGGCTTTTATATGTATGCAAATGATTTAATCAGATCATTAAATTCATGCTTTATCAGTCCTTGGGTTGTTTGCCGTAATTTTTTTCCACTGAATCTTTGTATATCTCAATCGTTTTTAAGGCCATAATTTCAGCCGAAAATTCCTGAACTTCAGCAAATGCGTTTTTCACCAACCGAAGCTTTAACTCGCTGTTATTTAATACTATTTCTACGGCTTCGGCTAATTCGGATGGTTGTTTTACACCAGCCAATATCCCGGTTACATTGTTTTTAACAATTTCGGGAATTCCTCCTGCATTTGTCGAAACAACGGGGACTTTACAAGCAAAAGCATCAAGCAGCGTTGTGCCCAGACCTTCATTGGCGGATGTAAATAAAAACAAATCCAGTTCCGGCAAAATATCCGGAATATTATCGAGGAAACCAGTTAAAATGACTTCGTTTCCAATTTTATGCGCGGCAATATAAGCGGCGATTGTTTGTTTTTGAGCACCGTCTCCAATTATGAAAAACCGCAAATCAGGATATTTTTTGAGCAGAAAGCCGGCGGTGTCGATAAACGTAATTAAATCTTTTTCGGGTGTAAGGGCCGAAATATTGCCTATGAGTATGTGCCTGCTTTGCAGGTTATACTTGTTGCGGAGAATATTTCCTGCCTTTTTTTCTTTAAACTTTGATAAATCGATGCCATCATGAATAACCACGGTTTTATCGGTTTTTAATAACCTTCTATTAACCTGTGCCCGGGCATGATCTGATACACAGATGATATGCGTGATAGCACTGTGATTATATTTGATATTCGAAAAGAAACTTTTTTTTGCAGGAAAGCTCACCCTTCGGTGAATCACTATCGGCACTTTGTTCATAAACAAAGCCACCGAAAGAAACGCAATGGTATGCGAATGGCTATCGTGCACATGAATGACTGGCGTTGCTACTTTCCGGCACAGCAAAGTTAATTTTAAGGCATGCAACAAATAAAAGCCTGAACGATTGCGGTATGTTATTACAGCAATGCCATTTTTACTACAAAATGTGTGAAGCGGCGATCCATCCGGACAGAATACAACCTGAGGGATATCCCGTTTTGCGAGTTCCATGAGCAGATATGCAATCTGTTGTTCGCCACCCCTCCACGATAAAGCCGATGAAACATGAATGATTTTCATCTTTATGTTTGCTTATTGCTTTCGTTTAACTGCTTCAGGCGTGCATATTTCATAAAAGCTCCGAATGCCGAAATCCGTGCAATCAAATACCCGGAATAGCCATCGCGGAAGCCTTCTTTTAAAATATACAGTTTGAAAAATATAGCAACAGGCTTGTAAAATAATTTCAGAAAACTGCTTTTCTTGTGGTCATTGTAAGCCGAAATAGCAGCAATTTCGTTGAACTTGTGCAGTTGTCTCAGGTGATCGTCGAGCGTGTGGTACGAATAGTGAAGCAAATCGCCCTGCAGATGTGAAATGGTTGCTCCATCAGCAAGATCAACTTTTTCATGAATCTTGTTGCAATCCCAATTTCCTTTACGCAAATCCCACATGCGCAGCTTTGTGTCGGGGTACCAGCAATGCCTGATCCAGGTTCCGCAATAATTCGTTAACCGGTTCATGGTATATCCATCCGAAGCCCAGTTCTCTTTTGCCGCCTGGATTGACTTTTTCAATTCCGGTGACAGGACCTCATCGGCATCGAGCGACAATATGTAAGGACTTGACGCTAACGATAATGCATAGTTTTTTTGCTCATTGAACCCGGTAAATGCACGCTCGTAAAATTTTACCTGTTTTTGGAGACAGATTTCTTTGGTTCTGTCCTTCGAAAATGAATCCAGCACAATGATTTCATCAGCTATTCCTTCGACAGATTGCAGACAATTTAAAATGTTCTGTTCTTCATTGTAAGTAATAATAATAACTGACAGAGAAATCATTTCCGGATGATTATTAGCTTATAAACAATTGCAAATTTATCTTTATTCTTCCCTAATTCAAATTTTCTTAATTCTTCTGTATTTAACATTTAAGGTGAAAATCGGATATATGCGATTTTTTTAAATGCAACTTATTGGTTGCGGTGTAAAATAAATTCAATTGCCCCGTTGCCAAATTTTGCAAACGACGCATTCCGGAATTCGATATCGTCGTAATCGCTGATTCGCTTTATAATTGCCTGTTTCAGCGTTCCGTTGCCAATGCCGTGAATAAAAACAACACTTTTGTACCCTAAGGCAATGGCGCTACTGAGCAATCGTTCAAAAACGCCCAACTGTATGGTAAGTATTTCGTGTGGCGACAGGTTTGCATAATCCTGCCGGAGGGCTGAAATATGAAGGTCAACAACGGCTTCGTTGGCTGTGGTACGGTACTGGTCAATGCCTGTTTCGGGCCGGAAACGCTCAGCCGAAGCAGGCAAAGGTTCGCGGTTTTCCTTTTCGTTGAGGATATGATCATACGTGCTGGGTATTCTGTTGAGTTCACACACGGTATATAAAATGGCTTGCTGTCCGGCCAGGAAACGCGTTTCGTGGTAGCTGCCTTCCTGGTAAAATACCGAACCTTTAATTCTGAAAGTTGCGCTTACCGGCATCAGTACTTTGTCGTTTTCGTCAGAAAAGAAAAGTACCTGAATTACACCGTTGGACCACATGCCGATATCTTCGCGAACAATACTTTCAATCACCAGTTTCGATTCAGGGGGCACCGATCCGTAGTCGATACCCGAAAAACTCCCATCGCTGTTTTTCAGCAGAAAAGTATAAAGGATATCGCTGGTGGTATTATTTACCAGGTATACGTCGAGTTTACCGGCAAGCAAACGCTGCTGGTCCTGCGGAGCCCAGGCGAGATAAACGCCCGAAGGCATGGAGGCAGCGCTGCCGCGATGGACAATCCGGGTAATTCTTTCGGTTTCTGCTTCCTCGGGTTCAGGTTGTATGATGGGCGCTTTTTCGGGCTGCTTTTCGTTTTTATTCAGGAATAAATCACCCGAAGCCCCTGACGGTTCAATGGCTACCAGTTCGCTTATCAGTGTCGGAATTTCAAATCCATCAGCTATTGCCACCGAAACCATGGCAGCATTTATTTCTTTTACTATAATTCCTCCACCAGTGGTGTTGAGGAACCTTACTTTATCTCCGGGTTTAAATTTCATTCGGTAGTCTGATTATCTGTAATTCTGTTGTTTGAATTACATTCTTTATAAAATCATTAAATGTTACGCTTGCCAATTCTTTGAAAAGGGGTGCAAAGATACGAACAATTCAATCATGGATTATGATGGAGCAACACTGCCTGGCCAATGTTGCTGTTTATTAGCCATCAATAGAAAATTGCAGTAAATTTGTAAACGTTTTTAGTTCTATCCATCATGAAAAATTTAGTCTTTACCTTAATAGTGCCAGCCGTCGTTTTCTTGCTGGTTTCATGCAAAAAAGAGGAAACAAAGTATGCCCCGGTTGAGTTTGTTTTCGAACATCATGTCGATGGAACTTCACTTCAAAAAGCAGAAATGAAGTACACCAACCTGGCCGGCAATAATTACGAAGTGGATGAACTGCAATATTTTATTTCGGATTTAACGTTAAAAAAATCATCCGGGCAGCAGGTGGCTATTACTTCCGACAGTGCTATTCATTATATCGACCTGGCAATTCCTGCTTCGCTCAACTGGAATCCGGCTGANNGGTTATCACTACATGAAAATGAACGGTAAATGGAAAGCCCCGGGTGATGTTATCAAGCCGTTCAATTTTCACCTGGGCATCGGTATGGGCGAAATGGGCGTATTTTACCAAAACTACTTCAGGGTTACGCTGCCGCTGAAATTTGTTGCTGGCGAGGTGTCCAATGTTTTTTATATCACCATGAATATCGAAAAATGGTTCGAATCGCCAAACCTTTGGGATTGGAATGTGATTGGCGGACAAATTATGCAGAACCAGCCGGCCATGCATAAAGCCTGCCAAAACGGGGCTCATGTTTTCGCAGCCAGGCATCAGGCCGTACTTAAGGAGTGATCAAGGCTGAAGCGTTCATTTAAAACGGTTGCAGCAATATTAAACCCAGAATCAAAAAGGATAAACCCAAAAAATAAACCGTGAAAAACCGGAAAATACAGCAGGCTTCCCTTCTTTTTGCCATACTCTGTGTACTGGCAGTGATGTTGCAATATTCAGCCTGTAAGCCTGAGGACGATCCCGTTTTTTCGCCGACACCTTATGAAATAAAGGTTCCGAAATTTTTCCCTACCCGGATGAACATCCCTGCCGACAACCCGATGACAGTGGAGGGCGTTGAACTCGGACGATACCTGTTTTACGATGGACGATTATCGGGCAATACCGACCCAGGCAAACTAATGAGCTGCGGCACCTGCCACCTGCAATCGCGTTCGTTTGAGTGCGGAATTGACCATCCCAAATTTACCGGGGGGCATCCTTTTGGGATTACGGGCATACAAACACCTCATGTTATGTTGCCGCTGATTAACCTGGTATGGAACGAGTCCGGTTATTTCTGGTCGGGCTCTGTTTCGAATAGTAACCCGAATACATCGCAGCGAACCATCGAAGATATTGTTCGTCTGGGGGTGGTTGCTCCCCACGAAATGGCAGGCGATACCAATAAAACTAAAGCGTTGATTCAAAGTATTTCCGGCTACCCGGAACTTTTCGAAAAAGCCTTTGGCTGCCGCACAGTTACTTTCAAAAATATCAGCAAAGCAGTGGCCCAGTTTGTGCGCACGCTCATTTCATCCGATTCGAAATTTGATCAATATATGCGGGGCGAAGTGCAACTCAGTGCCCGGGAACTGAATGGCTACGTACTTTTTATGACCGAAGACGGAGCCGATTGTTTCCATTGCCATGGCGGATCCGGGAACCCGCTATTTACCACGAACCTGTTTTATAACAACGGCAAGGATAAAGTTTTTAATGATCCCCGCGACCGTTTTTCGGTAACCGGCGATTCCATGGACCTGGGTGCTTACAAGGC
>DGQJ01000270.1:0-5197 GCA_002389705.1 Bacteroidales bacterium UBA4417 | reverse complement strand
TAATCTTCAACATTTTTACAAACGAAACAATAGGTATTGCTTGTATAACAGCAACTAAAGGTTTTTCACTACAACGACCGGCCTTCGAAAACAACTGAGCTTTTGAGGGGAACCAGTTTCCCGACAAAATTCACCTTATTGCTCAGGGAATAGCCACTTATGGTACCATTGGCATTTCCATTGGTAGGCAGATAAAGCAATACATTATACACAATAGCTGCAGCCGACACTGTATAACGGATACTGATAATTTTTTTCTTATTGTCGAGATCTATTTTCCATTTACTTATGGTGCCCTTCGCAGTAAAGCCGCCAACTCCGTTGGCCCCCATACCATAATTTTGACCTACCTGGAGAATTGACATGGTGGAGTCGACAAGAATATAATTTAAAACATTGGTAACCATATCCTGAACACCAGATTGCCTGACTAAGAAATCTGCTTCGAGTACAAACTGCTTGCTTTCAATTAAAGCAATGTTCTTTTGATACTGCTCTTCAAGAGCAGCTTGCTTTTGTTCTTTTTTTGATTTCTGTTCATTTTTATCTGCTGGCGCATTATCCTGGGCAAATAAACTTCCTGCAATGAGCAGGGCAAACATCAGGCTGAAAATTGTTTTCATGGTTTTTGTATTTTTTGGAACAAAGGATTAGTCAATGCTATTATAGACTTTTATTTAAATACTACTTGAGGACTTATGGGCTATGGCTCTGCTGGTAATACATATTACATAGTTTTTATTACTGAAGGCCATGCTTAAATTTTTATAAATTTCCTCTGCAAATAATTTGATCAAATAGGTCAGAGGAAACCTACATGAAAGTTTCATCTGGTGTTTGTTAAATAGATTTTTTTCATGTAGGTTTGAATAGAATTTCTGTGATCCGGTAGGATAAAATTAATCAAAAACCTCTCCAAAATGAAAGCTCTTTTCAAATTTATTTTGGCATTAGCCGTAATTAGTACACTCACTACCTGTGTAAAAAAAGAACCAAATCGACCAAATATCCTATTCCTGCTGGCCGACGACTGGAGTTATCCTTATGCAAGCCTGTACGGCGACTCCAATGTGCCTACTCCGAATATTGAAAAACTGGCAAAGCAAGGTATTGTTTTCCCGAATGCGTATTGTTCGGCACCTTCGTGCACGCCATCGAGGGCCAGTATACTAACCGGGCGCTACCCGCATAACCTGGACGAAGGAGTTAACCTGTGCGGCAGGCTCGATGTTAAAATTCCTACTTACGTTCAGCTATTGCGCGAAAACGGGTATGCCGTTGCTTTCGATCGGAAAGGATGGGCACCGGGCGATTATACCAAGATGGGGTATACCGAAAATCCGTGCGGAGAAAAAATTGAATTTTCAAAATTTCTTGCAGGGCTTGAAGCCAATAAGCCATTCTTCTTCTGGTTCGGGACCAATGATCCCCACAGGCCTTTCGGTAAGGATGCTGGTAAAAAAGCAGGTGTAGATATTTCGAAGATAAAAGTTCCGGGCTTTTTACCCGATGTTCCTGAGGTTAGAACTGACCTTGCCGATTATTTTTCGGAAATCAAGCATTTCGACAAAGAAGTTGGTGAGTTGGTTGAACTGCTAAAAAAAAACGGGAAGCTTGAAAATACCATTATTGTTGTTGCCTCCGATAACGGCATGCCGTTTCCGCATGCCAAAGCAACGCTGTACGATTATGGTACTCGGGTGCCATTGATCATAAGCGGTTATCCGAAATACGACCAGAATAACCTGAATACTTCATTTGTAAACCTGTTGGACCTGATGCCCACATTCCTGGACCTGGCCGGGATTAAGAATCAAACCGCGGTGGATGGGAAAAGCCTGCTGCCTGTATTAAAAGGGCAAACCTCCACGCATCGTGAGGAGGTATTTCTTGAGCGCGAACGACACTGCCTTTGCCGTGCCGAAATGGACTATGGAGCCGGTTACCCGATGCGGGCCATCCGAACATCCAGGTTTTTGTATATCCGAAATTTCCGGCCCGACCGAAACCCGGCAGGCGATGAATCCATTCCCGGAACGCCTTCAATTTATGGAGATGTTGATGGGGGCTTAACAAAAATGTACCTGCTCGATCACCGCAATGAGCCCGAAATTAGCCCGTACTTCAGGCTGGGATTCGAAAAACGGCCTGCCGAAGAATTGTATGACATCAAAACCGACCCCTATAATATTCATAATCTGGCTGCTGTAAAACAATATGAGGCTATAAAAACTTCACTCAGCAAACGCCTCGACGAATGGATGAAAGCTTCGCATGATCCGCGCAGGGATGGTAAGGGTGATGAAATTGACAGGTACGAATCGACCACGCATGCCTGGATTACCAGGGATGGAATCATTTTTTGGGATAAATAATAAACCAATTCCAGATTCCTTTTCCAACATATGCAGTTTGCGGCACACTGCCAGTTTATTTATCGTATGTAATTGTTTTAAGCACTGTTTCCGATCGCACTCCGCCGGTGGTTACGATGTATACATACGCCGTATCAACATATCCCCATTGGTAAGCTTTGAATGAAAATTTGCCTGGCCTGGCCGTGGATTTTTTATAAGTTTTCGATTTGTATTCTGACATGCCGGGATGGTTCCTCTGGTAATAAACTTCGGCAATACCATCCAGCAGATCATCATCGGCTTCGAGATAATAGGTGTAGGCAAACGAACCTCCCATTTTATCGGCATTATCAATTTTTACATGCAGCGTAAGAGAATTCAGAATATCATTGGCTTCGGGTTCAGCAACGCTTTGCTGAACCGCCGGATTTGTTATAATGGCATTATTTGCTATATTTTGCGGCATCACCTGGTTTGCTGTGCCGGTCTCCGGGATTTCAATTTGTTCTGTTTGCTGAATAATATTCTGGTTGCTTGCTTCTGCAGCATTCATCGGGATATTTTCATTTATAGGTAAGTTGGTTTGATCTGAGGATGGTAAGCTGTTGTTGGGTATGTATACCTGCGATGACAATTTCAGATGATATTTTTTGTCCATCCATTGGTTAAACTGCTTTTCGATGCTGTCAACCGGATTGTTCAGCGCTTTTTCGAACAGTTCGATATCGTTGCGCAGATAATCTTCATCTACGCTGATAAAAAGGTTTCGGTCTTTAAACGCGGACACCAGGGCGGGTAACTTACCGAGTTCCTGGCAATACAACATGAGGTGCTTGCCATAGGCATAATTAATAGCGCCCTGGCATTGGTCTTTGGTTTCGAGCCCGTTAAACTGGTCCCAGTTAAAATTCAGGAATTGGCGCAACCGTGGTATTTTTTCCTGCATATTCCACCGGGCATTCCTAAGCACGTCAGTTCTCCAGTTTTCGAGATCACCTTTAAGCTGGTTGTCTTTCCATTGGCTGGTTTCATAAACCGAAGCTATGCCTTCATCCATCCAGGGCGAAACATCGCCCACATCGGTGCGTATCATAAGATGGAATAATTCGTGGCAAAGGGTGCCGATTCGCGTTAAGTCACTAATGCCCAGCAGGCTGAGGTCGCCAATGTTCGAATAGCCGATATTTGCATCTGGTATTTTGATCCCATGAACCCGTAAGGCGGTCTGGCGCAGAATGTTTTTATCGGGAAGCAGGTAAACTGCCAGCAATTTATCGGGTGGGCGAAGGTTATAGTATTGGCAAAAAAAGTTGTATGTACGTTCGAGTAAACCACTGGTTTTGGCTGCCTGTTCTTTATTTAAAACATTGTTGCCGTAAGTAATGAGCAGGAAACGCCCCGACACTGAAATGTGGTAATTGGCATTGAGAAGGGTTTTGTATTTCTGTATGGCTTCANNGCCCGATTTGCCCATCACGCCGCTGGTTGGAAGATTTGTTATATTGAGCAGGCTTTTATCGGGCATGGCAACGCCTGTGGTTAATACTGCATTTGAAGCTTGCCCAGTATTACAACTGCCCATTTCAGCCAGCAGGAATTTACGTATGTCGTTGTTCACGTTCGGGTATTTTAAACTCGAATTGAACCATTCAATGGCATTCTGAGGTTTTCCCAACCCGCAATTGGCCTTGGCAATATAATAATCAACCAGCCATATTTTGCCATAAACTTCTTTGCGAACCATATGCGCATCAACAAGAAGTTGCGGATAATTTTTGGCTTTGATCAAGTTGTAAAAATGATCTTTATCGATGCTTTTCTGTGCATAAACACGCAGGCTGGCAATTGCCATCAGCAAAAAAAATACTTTTCGCATATAAATGGATTTAATAAAGAAAGTAATACCGTTACAAATGCCGGGAGCAGGGTAAGGTGTAATGAAAAGGCTGTAGTTGGTTGCCTTGGGCGGAAACCGGTTTGTGCAGCCGGTTAAGGTTTTGCCTTCAGCAGGCTATCCATGAGCGCGCTGTTTGTATTGTTGTCAGCAGGCGTTGCTGCAGGCTGCCCTTTATCCATTGAATTTACCTGTATGTTGTAGGAATTCAGAAACAGGGGCTGATCTTTCAGTTCAATTACTGCATGTTGCAGGATGGTGGAAAGCATCAGCACGGTGCCGAGCACTCCAAAAATGATACCCGGCGAAGAGGATACAATCTTGAGTTTCATCTGGTCTCCAACAGCTCCTTCAATATCTGCAGAGCTCTCCTGAAGTTTCCCGATGATAAATACCGACCCGACAATGGCAAGTATCATACCTGTAAAAAATCCCAGGTACTTGGTAAATATGCGTGAAGCCAAAAGCAGTCCGCCCTGGTTATACCTGCGATCGAGGCTTTTCTCTTCCATNNAAGCCTGCTATCCAGCGCCGGATCTGAGGGAGCTGTGAGTATTCTTTCGACCGATGATTCTGTTTTCACATCAATTACGGCATTGAACTGCTGCATTTGCCGCGTGGCAAGGTATATGAAAAGCAGAATCAACAGCGTAGGCATAATCACAAGCCATGGCAATAATTTATTTTGCCATTGGTTCAGATGCTTTGATTCGATTAGTGATTTTGATGATTTTTCGGAAACAGGTAACGGGGATGTTGTCGAAGATTCTTCCATACTAATTTGTTTTTGGGTATTTCGTAATTAATGATGGAATTTGATATGCAGTTTAACACATGTGTGATTCAAATGTTCATTTGCATCTGTATATCAATGAATTATATTTATGTGTGCAAAATCCTGGAAAAGAAGTCTGATAATTGCGTACTTGTTAATCTAATTGTTTGA
>DGQJ01000266.1:7685-11790 GCA_002389705.1 Bacteroidales bacterium UBA4417 | reverse complement strand
TCATATCGTTTCTGTTTTTTATTATCAATGTAAATACTGCCACCTCACAGGGATGGGGGTTTACTTTTCAGCTTACACAATCGGGACCCTGTGGCGCCAATATACCCGGCCTGCCTACCTTTACCGTTCCCAATGCTTTTCCCACGCAAGGCCAGTGCGAAGCGCTGCGCCAAACCATTCTTTCGGTTAAAATAAGTGCCCCTCAATACGATAACCGGGGCAAGTACATAGGCGATTGCTCGGTGTTTTATACCTGTACGCCCTGCACTGGTTCTGATATTGTAGTCTCAGGGCAATCGGGCTCAGGTGAAGTTACACTCGAAGGCCAGTACCTGGGCAAACCGCTGTATAGCTCCCACGAAAGCTCAGCCTTTGAGGATTGGGCCAAAGAATACAAACAACAGCTGGAATCGTACGGAATTACTTCCATATTGGGCAATTCGCTAACTGCAACCAAAATCCCGCTTACTGGCAATAAGGATTTTGATGATTTCTATGCAGGCCAAACGGCTAATTTTAATCCAACAACAACAGCATCGTCAAAGCCAGCATCGCAGGACGCCAACGTGGTGTATCTGAATGAAAATGCGGGCACGGTACAACTGCTCACCACCCAGGCTGAGCAAGCCAAACGTGATAAATGGTACGCAGAAAAGGGCTTTGAAAACCTGGCCCCTATAACAGCTGCTACCGGCATTGAGGCAAACGCTCCCGCTGATAAAGATTTTAAAGAAAATTCATTGCGCTTTGCCATGGAAGAACTTCCGGTAGTGGGAACCGTAGCCTCGGGTATGTTGAATATAGTTGATGTGGTGCTCGGCGAGGACGGATTGCCAAAAGCAGCACAACAGGCTGTGCGTATGGATTACGAGGGAGGCGTTGAAACTGCAGAAGCCATGCAGGCCGGAGTGCGTAAGGAAACTGCCAATATAATGATTGAAACTATCAAAAACAGCTTTGTTGATCCTATTAAAAGCGGAATCAGCAGTGGCGTAATTTCGGTTTTTAAAGTCGGGGAGAAAGGTGAGAAAGCAGTGGGAATTGTTACCGGAGGTATTGAAATGGCCCAGGACTGGAAAGAAAAAAACAAATAGCATATTATCTTGATTTACCAGGTTGAAACACACATTAAATTAAAGTCGTGAACTAAAATGATTTCGAAACTATCCCTGAAAAACCTGGTACCTGCATGCAGAAAATCGCTGGCATATGGTTTTCTTTTCTTGCTGCCGATACTTGCATCCGGACAGGCAAAACCTGCTGATTCATTGCGTTTTGAAGTGCTGATGACCCGGCAAATGCTCAGCGATATACATTTTAATGATAACTTTATTCCATCCTTCGACATCACTACCAACAAGTTTGTGCTGTTAAGTACCCCAAGCCAGTTTTACCTGCTGGGATGGGGCGGACTTAAACCCTTTGCCAACAAATCGAGCGGGGCCATAGGTGCATTTGCGTATACTTCGGATCACTTCCTGATGATTATTCGCAGGAACGAATTGTGCTATTTTGATTCGGTGGGCAACCTGCAAAAATTGTATGCGCTGCCAACCGAAAACATGAGTATAAGCGCGGGTAAAAATGTGATGTATGTTTACGACCGCAAATCAAACTCCTCCAAATATTCACTTTACGTGATTGCCAAGGGAGGAAAATACCAGAAATTATTCCAGGTGCCTTCGCCGGTTCAGTATGCCCTGGAAACAAGCAATTCGCTTCTATTTGCCGCCGGAAACGGGCTTTTCAGTTTTGATTTAAAGCTAAAAGAGTTAAAGGCACTGGCTGCTTTGCCCAAAGGGCAGGAAATCGTTTCAATTGCCATTGATACAGCCGGGAGCAGGGTATATTTTTCTTCGGGAACAGGAATCTATACTTTGAAAGGATCAAAGGTATCGGTGGTTACTGAGCAGTTTGGAGGGGCTATCCGCTATTTCGAAGATGGGTTGCTGGTTTTCGACTCACAAAAAAACCTGCTGATGCGGATGGCCGGAGTAGATAACGACCTTGCCGAAAAAGCCCTGGCTGTAAAAGTTGCTCCCACCAGTAAAAAGGCCGCTGATACGCTCACCAATCTGAGCATCATCAATATGGTAGAAGCTAAACTTACTGACGAGTTTATTATCAATCTCATTCAAAAATCGCAGGTGAATTTCCAGGTGAATGTTGATGCCATGATTGAACTTTCGGCGCATAATGTTTCGTCGGCGATAATCTCAGCAATGAAAGCAGCTATGCGAAAAAAAGCAGCAGGCGAAGGCACAAAAAATACATCACAGGGCGGGTAAAACCGGGAAAAGAAAACTAAACAAAGCAGTGCGGTTACAACAATCAATGTGTCAGAAAATGAAAAAAATAGTCTCATTCTTATTCCTTTTGTGTTTTGCAGTAGCATTTGCTCATGCACAAACTTCCGAAGTGCTCACCAATGCTACAATCGTAAAAATGGTTAAAGCAAAGCTTTCGGACGATATCATAATTGATGAGATTAACAATTCGAAGGTAAATTTTGATATGAGTACTGAGGGCTTAAAGGAGCTCTCAGCGCAGAATGTTTCGGAGCCGGTTATCGAAGCCATGAAAAAAGCTACAGGTACGCAGGAAAGTACAACAAAATCCGCTCCTGTGGTAGAAGTAGCGGCAGTGGCAACTACTGCAGCAGTTGCTACCCAGGCCGCTGAACCCAATCAGCCGGCAACCCTGCTGCCTGCTGATACCCTGGAAAAAGAAACCAAAACGGATACCATTGCAAGACAGGTTGAAAATCCGGCCTTGCTTGCCACTGGTGTTGCTGCAACCACTGTTGTAGTGGCTACATCAGCCCTTCAAAATAACGAAACCCCTAAAACTGAGGTTCCCGTCGTACCTCCACCCACCCAAACGAAAGACGAGAAAAGTGAAGTTACAAATGAACCGGCTGCGACCAGGGAAACATTGCCTCCCGGCAAAATCACAATTGAAACCACAAAAAACGGGCTTAACACCCAGGTTGTGATCAGGAAAACAGCATTCGAAATTCATGCTGTAAGCTATGTAAGTCCGACCAAAGCGTTGATTTCATTTTACAACGAAGAGTTTACCAAACTAGCCCAGTTTATAGGCGATTGGGATAAAAAGCTACAGGCATCACTCAGCCGTGAACAGCAAAGCATCGAAAACATAAACCAGCTGGAAAAAGCACTCACGGATAAAAAAAATGCGGATGCAAAACCCTTCAGCAAGGAAATCATTGATCAGAAAAATAACCTGGTTTCCCTGAGGGAGAAGCATAAAGTGATAAAATCGGAAATGGCAGCTGAAGGCAAGTCGTTGGTCGAAAACCTGCAGAAGCTTAGTAAAGAAACTGAAAGTTCGGTAGCTGAAAAGTATAAGGAGGTAAGCAAAAACATTAAGAGTTCTAACCCCGATCCATCAATAGCTTTAAAGTCGCAACCCATTGCTTTCAGTGAGCAGAAGTTCAACAAGAAAGTAACAACATATTTTGCTCCTGTAACCATGATGTTGGTTTGCTTCCAGAATGAGAACACGGTGCTGCAGGAAACCATTTCGGAATGGAACAGTAAAGTGCTCAGGAGTTTTCAGCAGGACTCGATACTCAGGCTCCAGCTGGAACCGCTTCAAAGCGAGTTGTCGAAATACCTGGCCACGTCGAAGCAGGATCAGAAATTGAAGAAGAAAGAAATAGCCGCACTGAAAAAACAATGCGAAAACATTGAAAAAGAGAGAAAAACCCTTTCGAAACAAATGGAAACGGACAGCCAGAAACTGGCTGAAATGATGGATAAAATGAGTGTGGAGGTGCAGGCTGTTGTGAAAGAAAGGTACGAAGATATCATTCAGGAAATTGAACATTATTATAAAGATAAATTTAACGAATAACAGCTGCCATGTTGAATCACGTTAAAGTAATCCACAAGCCACATGCCTGGTTAACAACCTGCATACTGCGCGGCATCTGTGTGCTATTACTGTGGCCCATGCTTACCAAGGCACAGGATAGGATTCAAAAGACAGACAAATCGGTCATCGAAGCCCGGGTTTTGGAAATTAGCTCGGCAGATATCAAATATAAAAAATTCAGTAACCCGGGTGGACCCACATACAT
>DGQJ01000266.1:0-7628 GCA_002389705.1 Bacteroidales bacterium UBA4417 | reverse complement strand
ACTTACACCCGTTTATTGGCCAACGACCGTACCAACAGCAGCCTGCTGGCCGAAGATGCATATGCACTGGCACTGGCAGGTATTTACGATGCCGCCTTAATGCGCCTGGATATGAGCTGGAGCGCCGGATCAAATTCAACGGATACCCGGTATTTCAGCGCACAGGTATTTGCATTGATGGGTTACGACGACCTGGCGCGTGAATTCTGGAAACCAACCGATAAATATGTGGCACCAGCCTGGATATCAGCCAAAGCAGGTTCGCTGCTGCAGAAATATGGCAGCAAACAGCCCCTCAGCACGATTAAAAACCGGGAACAACTGATCGCGAATTTTAAAAAAGCCAATGAGCTTGCCGCACAAAATGCATATTTTCAATCTATTGCACTTTTCCAGGATATCACGAACATCTACCCGGCCGAATACCTTCCTTATGTTGGCTACAGCATTTCGCTCGAAAAAACGGGTGCTTTTGCCAAGTCAGCACAATCTATTGAAAAGGCCATATCGCTTATAGGAAATACGCCCGATGAAAAAACGAGGAAGCAATTGCTCGAAAAACGGCTTACCACCATGAAACTTTATATGACCTCGCCACCACCTTTAGCACCGCCAACTATACAGCAAAGCAACATGAAAGAGCCCGAAAAGCTTCAGATGATGGCCTATGCCGGGGGGGTAGTTTCGTCGCAGCTTACAAACCTAAATGGCCGTATCGGATACTTTGTAACAGGTTCGGTGAATGCAGCACTCGATTTCGGTTTAATAAAAACACCCGAAACCTCGAGTACCAGCCTGGGGCTGTCAGCTTACAACCGTTCGAAAAATTTTGTTTCCGGAGCAGGAATCATGATGTATTCGGGCAACAGCACCACCACATTTGCTGTAAAATTCACACTTGGTTTCAGCAAAATGAACAGGGCGCGCACTTCGAGTTTCGATATTTTCTTCGATGTGAACAAGGCCTTGCAGCAAGAGGGATTAACAACATTTGCATTCTCTGTAGGTAAAAGCTTTTATTTCGGGAAAAGAAAATGAAACATCTCATAACCATATTATTTGCATTGATACTGGGAACACAGTTTGCTGTTGCCCAGGCTACAGGGAATATTGATAGTTTCAAAACCAGTATTCTTCCGAAATACAGCATGTATTTCAGCCAGGCTGAGCTTACGGAATACGGGCAGTTGAAATTAACCGCGGTTGACGCTTATAAGCAGTTGAAACCAGATGAAAAAAAGTCGGTTGTAAGCAATATTGCCGGCAGCTGGCGCGATTCGGTTGTACTGATAGGTTACGGAACCCAAACCGAACTTTGGGGTTGGAGTGCTGCAAACGGGAACACCTGGCTGCTTGATGAATGGGATAAGGCTGCTGGTCAGCCAGCTGCTTCTGCGGCTATAAAACCTGCAAAAACCGTGATGCATCCCTGGTTTTTTTACCTGGGTTACCAATTAATGGGCGACAGCCAGCAAAACCTCAACTTAGCGCTCGACACCCGAATCGGGTTTTACCTGCTGCTGAACCGCTGGGATTTTGCGGCCACCTATACCTTAGGCATGACCGGCAATATTGATGCCGATCCGACAGCTTATTCGAACCTCGGGCTAATGTCGCGGGTGCACTTCCCCATTAAAAACAGTGGTTTCAGCCCCAATATCGGCGGCGAGCTTGTGATGGCTTCGTTTGGATCGACCACCTCAACCGTTAAACCTGCGCTTGTATTGGGATTTAGCTGGTTTGTGGGCATCGGCAGGATCGACATAGGTGTGAGAATAGGTGACGCTACCTCCGGCATGGGTGGTTACACCATGTACCCGGGTATGGCCAGAATGAAGTAATATTTTACCCGGCTGGTACCAGCTGAATGTACATAACGAATCAAAAAAATGGGGGTAGTTTATTTACTGCCCCCATTTTCTGTTTGTTAGTATATTTCCATTCGGCCCGAGGCTTTGAGTTCGTCGCGCAGCACCTGGTTAAACCAGGTTTGTTCCAGCAAATCCTCAATGCTCAGGTGCATGCGGTAACGCCAGTAGTGATTAGGGTTGCCGGGATTATTGATACGCTCGGCACCGGCATCCTGCAACCTGAGGTTTCCATCAATGCCCAATAAATCCTGTATGGCAAAAATAGCCCACATGCTGGGCGAATACAGATGTTGAACAATGATTTGTTTAACGATGTAAGGCTCACAGAAAAATGGTGAGGAGAAAGAATTCCCCAGTATCTCGTTATAAAAACGTTGCGAAAGCGCCGGATTTTCTTCCCACCAGCCCCGAACAGTAGAAGTGTCGTGCGACGATGGCGTTGCCACCGACAAATATGGATAGTTTGCCGGGTGTCCGAATGTAATTTTCGGGTCCTTAGGCATACGTTGTACTTCGAGGCTTAAAATCCCCAGGTTGTTCATCACATCGGGCACACATGCCGGTACCATTCCGAGGTCCTCGCCACACAGCAGCATATTGGTCGCATTTTTCAGCACAGGCAGCTTTTGCATGGCTTTCCCTTTCCAGAATTCCTCGTTACGCTTGTAGTAATAATCGAGGTAGATGTCGTTGATAATATGTTTGGCCTGGTTATCCAGTTCCTGGTACGAGCGTGTAAAATGAAGCGTATGCCTTGGGAAAAATGCATTTCCATCAGTTCCGGGAGCACGCAGGAAAATAACTTCCGAAATGAGTGAATACAAACCCTGAATGATCCTTTCGATGCGGCTGCGCATTTCGGGCGTAGCATCCGGCTCAATAGTGAGTTTTTCCTCAATTTTGCGTTGGGTATCATAATCGGGATGCAGGTCGAAACATTGATAGCCCGAAACAACCAGGTAATTGGCTTTTACAAATTCTGTAAGATCGCCAAACCTTTCGTACAGGAAATGCTCTCGGATATATGGTTTGCTGAGCCTGTTTTCATCGAACCAGAGTCCGCGGCTTTGCAGTTCGTCGCGATAAAAAGGAATACTTGGGTTGAAATATCCCATCAAGCCTTCGACCTGCGTTGAAGGAATTTCCCAAATCCGGAAAAACCCAAGGATATGATCGATGCGGAATGCATCGAAATAATGCGCCAGGTGACGCAAACGCTGCTGCCACCATGCATAGTTATCCTTTGCCATCTCATCCCAGTTATAAGTCGGGAAGCGCCAGTTCTGGCCTTTCACCGAAAAATCATCGGGAGGTGCCCCGGCCTGGCAATCCATATGGTAAAGCTGCGGACTGAGCCAGGCATCAGCACTGTTACGATAAATCCCGATGGGTATATCGCCTTTGAGTACAACGCCTTTCGACCTGGCATACGTAGCAGCGTTAAACAGCTGCAGGTGTGCATGGTATTGTATGAAATAATGAACAGCAATATCATCGTAATGGGCTGACCCGGCATGCGTCAGATGTTCGAGCAGTTCGTCGGTAGGCTTGCTGTATTCGCCCCAGCGGCTGAAGTCGGGCGTGTTGAAGAGATCGCGCAGGTACGAAAAAGCCGCATAAGGCTGCAGCCAGTGCTTGTTCTCGCTGAAGAAAGCCAGAAACTCGGGATCTTGCAGGAACTTATTTTTCTGCTGATCGTAAATCAGTTTGAAAAACCTCGACTTCAGCGCCATCACAGCTTCGTAATCGATCCTGTGAAGCGAGTTCAGGTATTTACCCTGGGCTTCGATGATTTGCTGGTTGATATCCGAATCCAGCTTCCCGATTTCCAGCAGGTTAATGTAAATCGGGTGCAGTGCATATACCGAAATTGCGGCATAAGGGTAGGAATCCATCCAGGTGTGTTTGGCCACGGTATCGTTAACGGGCAGAATCTGTATGAGCCGCATGCCGGTAGCAACCGCCCAGTCGACCAGCAGTTTTATATCGGTAAATTCGCCCACGCCGAAACCTTCCCTCCTGCGCAGGGCAAAAACAGGAATAGCAACGCCGGCGCCTTTCCAGGGATATTGGGGAAAATTAAATTTCTCATCCCCTATTTCTATCACATCCGGAACCTGTCCTGCAGGAAGTGCAATGAAGCGATCCGTTGATTTTTCCCAAAACGCTGTTTTGCCATTTTCGTACTTTATAAAATACTTGTAATGTACCGGGAATTCCGAAACCGGCACGCTAACTTCGCCGCACCATTGCGGGTGATCGGGATTACCCAGGGTCAGCGCCTTTTTTTCGTTCCAGGCTCCCAATGCGGCTGCACTCCCCGAAACAGCAACCTTATGGCCCGGTTTAATCCGCACTACCGATGGTTTAAACCTAAGGATTACCGATTCACTGCCATCCTCAATTTTTACTTTCGGGGCTTTCGACTTCACTTCATTCTTCAATATCGCATTCAGGAATGCAGAGGAATGCAAGGCATACTCAGGGTCCGACATGGGCCTCCAGGCATCCGAAAGCAAAATGGTTTTACCCGTTCTTTTTTCGGTCCTGAACTCACGGTCGGGGCCCCATTCATCAATAAACGTATTGAAATTATCATCTTTTACCAGGTAGCGGTACGAAAAATCAATGTCTTCATCCAACTGAAGCTTATACTCCCAAAGTCCTGATTCAACATCAATTAATGTCATCAAACCGGCAGCCTGCCGTTCGCCATTGCCCAATTCGGGTATTGAACCAGCCAGCATTAACGCCTGGCCAATGAATGTTTTATAAATGATCCGGAAATGTACTAACATAGACCTTGGTTTTAAGTTGAAAATAAAAATGCAAAATTCGCAGATTAGCTTATAAAAATAGTAAAAAGTGCGAAAGATTTGTTTTTATAAAATGATTAGGCAAATAATTTTAACTTTATGTACAAATTTCATGGCTGCTGATTTATACACACCGGCCGTTTTGTCACTGGCTGTTTCAACCTAAAAACCGATATCCATCCACATGACCGCTAACACAACAAACAACAGGCCTGTAGAAGTAAGGCCATTAAATGAAAATGACCTGGATAACCTGGTTATCTACCTTAACAAACTAAAGCCGGAAACGGTAAAGCGGTTCGGTCCGCATGGATTTGACAAACAATCGGTATCGGAACTTTTTCTGGCAACAGATCAGTACAAAGGATNNGTTTTCGGCTGCAATCGTATGGCATTACACCCGACCCGGTAACTGACTGTACTTTTGCCCCCTCGGTTGCTGATGATTGGCAAAGCCAGGGATTAGGCAATATGATGTTCGGATTTATTGTGAACGATCTGAAATCCATTGGGATTAAAAGGATAATACTGTGGGGAGGCGTACAAGGCAGCAACCAAAGGGCAGTGAACTACTACTTGCGCAATGGTTTCAGGAACCTCGGCCAATTCGAATATAACGGATTGAATTATGATATGATACTGGAAAANNTGCGAACTCCATTTCACAGTTTTCTGTCGAAACGTCAGGTTATTTGTCATGGCCTGATTCTTGAAGCCTGCGTTTTCAAATTTCCCGTTACCATAGCCAGGTGTTTTTATCAAAGGTTGATGCGCGAAAATACTATCGCAATAAAATGATCAATCCCGAAACAACTGCATAGGCGGGCTTGTTTATAAAAGTAACTTACATAAAATGAACAGACAAATAATATTAAAATCGAGACCCAAGGGTATGCCTGCCCTCAGCGATTTCGATATCACCGAAACAGCCGTTGCCCCGTTAAAAGAAGGAGAATTATTATTAAAAGCCAAATACATATCGGTTGACCCGTATATGCGTGGACGCATGAGCGATGCAAAATCGTATGTACAACCTTTCGAGGTTGGCCGGCCCTTGAACGGCGGGGTGATAGCCGAAGTTGCTGAAAGCCATAATCCGGAATTTATGCCTGGCGATATTGTGCTGGGCCATCTTCAGTGGCAGGAACAACAGGTGGTAAGTGCCGAACAAGTCAAAAAACTCGATAAAAACGAAGCCCCGCTGAGTTTATACCTGGGGATGCTTGGTATGCCGGGGCTTACGGCCTATTTCGGATTGCTGGATATTGGCAAGCCCGTAGCCGGCGAAACGGTTGTGGTTTCGGGTGCTGCCGGGGCAGTTGGTGTGGTAGTTTGCCAGATAGCCCGTATAAAAGGTTGCAAGGTAGTTGGTATAGCCGGAAGCGACGAAAAGAACGCTTACCTGCGCGATGTTCTGAAAGTAGATGAAGTGATTAACTACAAGGTGGAAAAAAACCTGAAAGCTGCCATTGCCCGTGCCTGCCCCAATGGCGTGGATGTGTATTTCGATAATGTGGGCGGTTCTGTTTCGGATGCCGTAATATACAATATCAACAATAAGGCGCGCATTGTGCTTTGCGGACAAATTTCGCTATACAACAGCCTCGACTTGCCGACCGGTCCGCGGCTTCAGCCGGTGTTACTGAAACGAAGCGCATTGATGCAGGGCTTTATCGTAAGTAACTTTGCTCCCCGCTTCGGTGAGGGCATCAAACAGCTAACACAATGGTACAGCGAAGGAAAACTAACCGGTAAGGAAACCATCGTGCAGGGTTTTGATAAATTACCCGAAACTTTTATAGGCCTTTTCCAGGGCACAAACACAGGAAAGCTCCTGGTTGAAATACCAGGCTGACATTGCTTAACATTTGAATAAAACCTCATAATCATAAATAATAACCAATAAATCAAACATCTCAATCATGAATAATTTTAATTTTTATAACCCTGTTAAAATACTTTTTGGCAAGGGAAAAATCGCAGAACTGGGTCGTAATATCCCTCAGAATGCACGCATATTGATGACCTATGGCGGAGGAAGTATATACAAGAACGGCGTTTACGAACAAGTGAAAGAAGCATTGAAAAATTTCACCGTTGTTGAATTTGGCGGCATTGAGCCCAATCCGCGCTACGAAACCCTGATGAAAGCAGTAGAGGTTGTAAAAGCCGAAAAAATTGATTTCCTGCTTGCAGTCGGTGGCGGTTCAGTGCTCGACGGTACCAAATTTATTGCAGCAGCTTCGTTGTATGAAGGCGAATTCGCCTGGGACATTATTGCCAAACAAATTGTGGTAAACAAGGCCTTACCTATCGGAGCAGTGCTCACGCTGGCAGCCACGGGTTCGGAAATGAACAGCGGAGGTGTGGTAACCCGTGAAGCAACGCAGGAGAAATTTGCTTTCGGATCGCCCGAACTTTTCCCCAGGTTTTCGGTACTCGATCCACAGGTAACCTATAGTTTGCCTCCACGCCAGGTAGCCAACGGAATTGTTGATGCCTATGTGCATGTAATGGAGCAATATCTCACCTACCCTGTAAATTCGCCGGTTCAGGATCGTTTTGCCGAAGGTATACTGCTTACTCTTATAGAAGATGGCCTGAAAGCAGTTAAAGCTGAAACCCCTGATTACGAAAACCGGGCTAACCTCATGTGGGCCGCAACCATGGCATTGAACGGGCTTATTGGAGTTGGCGTAAAAAGCGATTGGTCGACACACATGATCGGCCACGAACTTACCGCTTTTCATGGCCTCGACCATGCTGTAACCCTGGCCATTGTGCTGCCGGGTGTAATGCGACTCATGAAAGACAAACGCCGTGAAAAATTGCTGCAGTATGCTCAGCGGGTGTGGAATATAAACCAGGGCACCGATGATGAACGTATTGAAGCAGCTATTCAACACACCGAATCATTCTTCAGGCAGGTGGGTATTGCAAC
>DGQJ01000140.1:621-2813 GCA_002389705.1 Bacteroidales bacterium UBA4417 | reverse complement strand
GTCCCGCGCCGGTTTTCTTCATATATTTTGGTGAGTTCGCGCGATACGCAGGCCTGGCGGTCACCGCCCAGGTGTTCGGCAAGTTGTTCCAGGCTTTTTACCAGCCTGAAAGGCGATTCGTAAAGGATGAAGGTGTACGGCTGTCGGGCTAATTCCCTGAGCCTGGTTTGCCGGCCTTTTTTATGGGGCAGGAATCCCTCGAATAAAAACCTGTCGCAGGGCAGGCCCGAGTTGACCAGGGCGGGCACAAAAGCAGTGGGTCCGGGCAGGCATTCCACTTCTACACCGGCTTGCAGGCAGGCGCGTGTAAGCAAAAAGCCGGGATCGGAAATGCCCGGCGTGCCTGCATCCGAAATTAAAGCCATGGTAGTGCCTTCCCGCATTTGCCGCACCAGGCTTTCGGCTGTTTTATGTTCGTTAAACTGGTGATGCGCCAGTACTTTTTTGTCGATATCGTAATGCCTGAGCAGCTTTGAGGAAGTACGGGTGTCTTCGGCCAGTATAATGTTCACTTCCTTCAGGATGCGCAGCGCTCTGAGCGTAATATCCTCGAGGTTCCCGATGGGCGTGGGTATTAAATACAATTTCATAAGCCTAAATATAGGTAAAGGATAACGTAAGTATCAACCTGAAAGCAGCGGTTCCTGGTCTTATTTTTTTTTAATCCATTTGCCGGAACAATGACTCAGCCATGCAGTGGCACGTGGACAAATTCCCGGCTAAATAAACCTTCTTTTAATAAAATCCTTAAGCCTGTTGTGAGTTTCGTGTTTGTGGTCCCACTCATGCGAATGATATTTCTGCAAAATCCAGTTTGCTTCGTCGAGGTTTACTGCCCTGTTAATGCGGGTAATAGCCTCTTCGTATATGGCCGGGTTATTGCCGAAAAGTTCGCTGATAAAGCTGAACTTGTCGTTGAGGCCTATGCCGGTGTTGAGGTCGGCAATTGGTTGTAACAACATGCGGGCACCGGTGCCCGCCGATGGCTGTGACGAAGCAATTACCTCGCTCAGCGATTTTGGTGTATTAAATTTTTCGGCCAGGGTTGATGCTGTAGCCTGCTGCGGAGTTGCAGCCACTTCGTCGGTTGCAGGCTGAACGGGTTGTTCAAAAACGGGTTTAGGGGTTTCTGTAAATTCGGGTTGTGGCGCAGCCGTTTCCGGGCTGGCCGAAGGCTGCAGTTCTGTAGGAGTTTCATTAGCTGCGTAGCTGTAATCCTGGTTTTGGGTGGCTGTTGCAGCAATTTCCGCAGCGGGTTCCGGGTTAACCGGGCGAACAGGTTCAGCTTCGGGTTCAGGAGTGTGCCGGCTGTTTACTGGTTCAGCAGTTGCAGGTTTTTCAATTTCAAATTCCTCTTCCTGCTGTGCAAAAGCGGTATCCTGGCTTGTATGTGTTTCAACTGATACCTGTGGCCGTTCAATGGTGTTTTTCCTGCTGAGGTTTTCCTGCCCTATGGTTTTAAATGTATCGTAAAGATTTCGGAGGTCGTCGAGCAACAAATCGAGTTCCACCTGCGAAATAGCGCCTGATGGAACATATAGCTGGTTGTACCTCGACACTACTTTCCGTATCAGGTCGTCAGCATCTCGAGTTAAACGGTTTAAGTCCATGGTATCTGAATGTTAAAATGTTGTTGAAATATTTTGTTTGTCCGGCCGTTCACAGCCCCGCTTCCTAACAATTATTTGAGTAAGTTTGCGTTCCCTACCAAGGGCTAAAATTAGCAAAGAATAAACTACACTGCTTATGTTTCTCGAAAAATCCACTAACAATCCATCGCAGGGCCGCGGCTGGATCGAGGTAATTGTCGGTTCAATGTTTTCCGGTAAAACCGAAGAGCTCATCCGAAGGCTTACCCGTGCCCGGATTGCAAAGCAACGTGTGGAAATTTTCAAGCCTGAAATTGATAAACGGTACGACGATGTAAATGTTGTTTCGCACAACGAAAACAGCATCCGTTCCATTCCCATTCAAAATGCCTCGCAAATCCTGCTTTATATTGATGGCATGGATGTGGTGGGCATTGATGAAGCCCAGTTTCTCGACGACGACCTTGCCAAAGTGTGCAACTACATCGCCAACCAGGGCATTCGAGTTATTGTGGCCGGGCTCGATATGGACTTCCAGGGCAAACCTTTCGGCCCCATCCCGGCTATTATGGCTACCGCCGAATATGTTACCAAAGTACACGC
>DGQJ01000140.1:0-568 GCA_002389705.1 Bacteroidales bacterium UBA4417 | reverse complement strand
GGGGAAAAATTGCAGGCATTCATCACCCGGTATTTTCACGCTTCCAAATAAGACAAATCGAAAATTATGAAAAATATTTTTTTTGCATTCGTACTGTCATCGCTTATGCTGGCTTGCAGTTCGCAAAAGGAAACCCTGGTCAGCATTTCAACGCCTTATGGCGAAATAATTGTGAAGCTTTACGACAGTACGGTGCAGCATAAGGATAATTTTATCAAACTGGCGTCGAAAGGGTATTTCGATGGATTGTTGTTTCATCGTGTTATCAAAAATTTTATGATCCAGGGTGGCGATCCCACTTCGCGCAATGCGAAACCCGGGGTGCTGCTGGGCGATGGTGATACCAACTACACCATACCTTTCGAGTATATTCCCTCGTACCTTCATAAACGCGGAGCCTTTGCTGCCGCCCGCGAAAGCGATGATGTAAATCCACTGAAAGCGTCATCTGCCTCACAGTTTTATATCGTTCAGGGCAAGGTGTTTACCAACGATGAACTTGACGCCGTTGAACTGAAGGTGGAACGCCGCACCAAGCAGTACATCATGATGAACCTGCTCAAAAAGA
>DGQJ01000397.1:2027-15759 GCA_002389705.1 Bacteroidales bacterium UBA4417 | reverse complement strand
GAACATAAGATCATCCTTGAGATGGGTAAGTGAAAAATTGCGCTGTAAGGTATAACGCGGATCAGTTTTACGCAACACTGCGTGGCCGTAACCCGGAATTACCTGCCCGGACTTAAGTGTATCCCAGACAAATTTCTTCATTTCCTCTTCTGTAGGAACCCTGTCTTCCATTTTTTCCATTACCCCCTGCAACCAGCGCAGAACTTCCTGGTTGGCCAGGCCATGCAAAGGACCTGCCAAACCGTTAACCATGGCAGCAATACTCAGGTAAATATCCGATAATGAACTGGATACCAGGTGACCTGTGTGTGCACTTACATTACCGCCTTCGTGATCGGCATGGATGATGAAATGCATACGGCTAACATCGTCGTAAGGTTTCCCGATGCCCATCATATGGGCAAAATTGGCACCAAAATCAAGGTATGGATTGGACTGGATACGTTTGCCATCGCGGTATAATTTGGCGTAGATGTATGTTGCTATCTCAGGCATCTTTGCCAACAGGTTAAGGGCATCTTCATAGGTCGAATCCCAGTAATCAAGCTTATGCAGTTTACCGGTAGCATATTTTTTGGCAAAAAGCGATTCGCGCTGCAAAGTTGTAATTACTGCCGAAAATATAGCCATAGGGTGACTGCAACAGGGCATACCATCGATAACTTCGTACACATAACGTGGCAAAATACGCCGTTTGTTAAACTCATCGATCACATCCTGCAATTCCTCTTCATTTGGAATTTCACCAGTAAGCAGGAGGTAAAACAAGCCTTCAACATAAGGCATCTCCGCACCTTTTGGTTTTGGAAGTTTTTCAAATACTTCGGGCAATGTAAGTCCGCGGTACCTGATGCCTTCATTTGGATCGAGATACGAAATGTCAGTAACCAGTACTTTGATGCCACGCATCCCTCCTATCACCTGCCCGATGGTAACCTGGTCGATTACCACATTGCCATATTCCTTCAGCAGCTTTTCGGTACGCGGGCGCCATTCCAGTATTTTCTCGTGAAGTCTGTCTTTGAGTCTGAACGACATAATTAAAAGTATTTTAAGGTTGATGTGTTAGGTTACTTGTATTTAAAACCAATATGTTATAAATCTATAAACAGATCGGATCACATATTATTAATCATGGCAGTTCCGAACTCCGAAGTTTTCAGTTTGGTTGCGCCTTCCATAAGCCTGTGAAAATCGTAGGTAACGGTTTTGTTGGCAATGGTTTTTTCCATCGATTTATAAATGAGGCTTGCAGCTTCATTCCAGCCCAGGTATTCGAACATGAGGGCGCCGGATAGTATTACTGAACCCGGGTTTACCTGGTCGAGATCGGCATATTTGGGTGCCGTGCCGTGGGTAGCTTCAAAAATGGCGTACCCATTCTGATAGTTAATATTTGCGCCGGGTGCAATACCAATACCGCCAACCATGGCAGCCAGTGCATCCGAAATATAATCACCGTTCAGGTTAAGGGTAGCTATCACTGAATATTCATCAGGGCGAAGCAGAATCTGCTGCAGGAAAGCATCGGCAATCACATCTTTAACAATAACTTTACCTTCAGCAACTGCTTTGTTTTGGGCTTCGTCGGCAGCAGCACGCCCTTGCTCGGCCGAAATGCGATCGTATTGCGCCCAGGTAAATGTTTTGTCACCATACTCGCGTTCAACCAGGGTGTATCCCCACTGNNTGATCGTATACTCAATGGCTGCGCGCACCAGGCGTTCGGTACCCTCGAGCGACACAGGTTTAATTCCGATTGAGGATGTTTCGGGGAAACGGATTTTGCTTACACCCATTTCGTTTACCAGGAAACTGATCACTTTCTGTACTTCGGGGGTACCATGCATGTATTCGATGCCGGCATAAATATCCTCGGTATTTTCCCTGAAAATATGCATATCCACTTTGTCGGGACGTTTTACGGGGCTTGGCACACCCTGAAACCAGCGCACCGGGCGAAGACAGACATACAGATCGAGAATCTGCCGCAAAGCAACGTTTAATGATCGGATACCACCGCCAACAGGAGTGGTGAGCGGGCCTTTAATTCCGACAAGGTATTCCTTGAATGCTTCGAGTGTTTCATCCGGCAACCAGTTTCCTGTGGTCGAAAAAGCTTTTTCACCGGCAAGCACCTCTTTCCAAATAATTTTCCTTGTTCCATGGTAGGCTTTTTCAACTGCAGCATCAAAAACCCTTACCGAAGCATTCCATATATCGGGCCCGGTACCATCACCAATTATAAAAGGAATTACCGGGAACTCCGGAACCTGTAACTTACCATTCGAAAAAACAATTTTACCTGTGTTCATACTTACTGACTAATTTTTTGAATTTGATTTGTTCGTAAAGATAAAAAAAACATTCAATTTCCTAAATATATAGAAAAAATGTTTGTGTCACCTTGCACGGCTTTTGCCGGTTTGATTTGCGCCTTTATTGAACAAACAAATTTAACGATATGTTGTGTTTAAAACAAAACTTATTTTCGAGTCCGGAATGCGCATTTTAATGAAAAATAGCAGCTCCCCTGCCAATCGGCAAGCTATCGTTTTTTACGATGGAGAATGCTTATTTTGCAGCTATTGGGTGCGGTTCATTATTAAGCATAATCCAGCGCAAAACCTCTACTTTGCAACGCTCCGGTCGGCCACAAGTTTGGATTTTCCTTCAGATGTAAAAATTAAAGGCGATATCGGCAACTCCATTCTTTTGCTTCAAGGCGGCAAATTCTACGAATCGTCGGAAGCTGTGCTGAAAATAGCATCTCACCTGTCGTATCCATGGAAGGTAATGGTCGTATTCCGGATTATTCCGGCAGTGATCAGGGATTATATTTACCAACAGGTAGCCAGGAACCGGCATCGGTTAAGCAGCCGAAAATTATCGTGCACTCCGGAAATTGCGGGCACAAAACATCGTTTCCTGTAATTACAGGAAAATTGCACCTGATTTTAAAGCATATTCCAGCAGAGAGAATTTTCTACTGCTATGCCATCAGCACGTAAGCCGGACATACGAAACAACAGATGTGGGTAGCCAAACCCGCCTATTCCCTGTTTTTGGAATCAAGAAATAATGTAACCGGGCCATCGTTCACCAGGCTTATTTCCATATGTGCGCCAAACACACCGGTTGCTACACTGTGTCCTAAGATGGATTCGACGGTTGTGATAAATGATTCGTACACAGGCTTGGCAAAATCAGGGCGTGCAGCTTTACTGTACGAAGGCCTGTTTCCTTTGCGCGTGCTGGCATGCAGGGTAAACTGGCTCACAATCATGATATCGCCGTCAATATCCCTGATATCCAGATCCATCACCCCCTGGCTATCGTCGAAAACCCGCAGGCCGGTAACTTTGTTACACAACCATTCCATATCTTCGGGCGTGTCGGATTCCTCGATGCTCAGCAGAAGTAATAACCCGTAACCCATACGGCTATATTCCTGCCCGTTGATATGAAGGGTGCAGGATGTAACTCTTTGAATAACTGTTCTCATAAGATTTCTATAAACTTTAAATAATTTATTTTTTGTTTCAATTGTATTTTACGCTAATCGTAATCTGTTGTGTCGAGGTTTTCATCGTTCAGCAACCCCAGATAATTGTGGTACCTTTCGGCGCTGATGTTGCCTTCGTCGCGTGCTTTTTTAACAGCACAGCCCGGTTCGTGGTTGTGGGTGCAGTTATTGTACCGGCAAAGTGGCAACAAAGCCCTGAATTCGGGAAAGCGTTCACTTATTTCCTGGCTTTCGAAATGTACCAGCCCGAATTCTTTAATCCCCGGCGTATCAATCATATAACCCCCAAACGAAAGCGGGTGCATTTCTGCAAAGGTTGTAGTATGCATCCCCTTGCTGTGATAGGAGGAAATATCACCGGTTTTTAACGTGAGCATTGGATCGATGGCGTTAATCAGCGCTGATTTCCCGACACCCGAATGACCTGAAAACAGGTTTACCTTATCGGTTAAAACCTCCCGCAGGGCATCAATCCCGTTGCCTTTTAACGCCGATACCGCGTACGAAGGATACCCTAGTGAACTGTAAAGCGACATCAGTTCATTACAACGATCCATGGCTTCATCCGTATAGATATCAGTCTTGTTAAAAACCAGGGCCGCCGGAATATGATACGCTTCGGCTGTAACCAGCAATCGGTCGATAAAACCGGATGAAGTACGTGGCAACATAATACTGGCTACAATGTAAAGCCTGTCAATGTTCGAAGCAATGATATGAGCTGATTTCGAAAGGTTAATGCTTCGGCGCACAATATAGTTTACCCGCGGTTCGATAGCTGTAATTATTCCGTTTTCCTCTTCGCCCTCCCACTTAAACTCCACGTGATCGCCAACTGCAACAGGGTTGGTGGTGCGGATACCATGAATCCGGAACTGACCTTTGAGCCTGCAGCTGCACAGCTTTTTATTGTCAGTCATTACCATGTACCAACTACCTGTCGATTTAATAACGATTCCTCTCACTGATAATTTTTCGATTTTCCCTACCGGTATCGCTACCCGCTGAAGCATTAAGTTTATTAGGTGGGTGTAAAATTACCGCTTTTACAGATTGAGTGCACAAGGCTGGGAAAATATTAACATTACATGCACCTTCCTTTAATTCATATTACATAAACAACCGAACACGAAAAGCGTTTTGCTCAGGGGTATAATAAATAGCACCGGCTTATTTTAATCAGGCTCCAATCATATTCACGCAATAGTCACTATATTTGAAAAAAAATATCTGATGGAAACAAGTGCCCTGTTGTCACTTTTGCCTGCGCCAATGGCAGCAGCAATCCTGTATTTATTTGTTCGTTATAAATTCCCCGAAGGCAATTTTAAACTTGTGTATAAGTCATTTCTGTTAGGCGCTGCAGGGATCATACCTATTTACTTTTTCGACCAACTGATCATTTACCTGCATCTCGATCACCTGCACAGCCTGAACCGCACCTTGTTTTACTCTTTTGTGCTTACGGGCGGCGTGTATGAACTCTGGAAATTCATTGTACTGAAACTTGTGGTCTATCCGTCGAAGAAAGTGCAGAAAACGGTTGAGATGATTTTTTACAGCATCATTATTGCAGCCGGGTTTACCAGTGCCTATTCAGCGTATGCCCTGTTCTATGCCCCTGGCTATATCAGCGTTTCCCTGTATGCGCTGAGTATAGGCCCGGTATTTATATCAATAGCAATTATTATGGGGTATTTCGCAGGTATTGCGCTGAACCGGAAATATGCCGTTACCGATCTTGTAACCGGCTTATTTATTGCAATAGTCTTCCAGGGGATTTATCGTTTTTGCCTGCTGACCACTGATACCTTACTACTTTACCTGGCCATGGCAGGTATGCTTGCAACCGGAATAACCTTTGTAGCATTCAGTTTCAGGCGTGAACAAGACTCAGATTAGGCGATAAACTTTGCCGGGCAGGCACCTGATAATGCCTTCAAACTCCATATTCAGTAATACTGAAGCCGCTTTGGACGGCAAAAGTCTGGTTTCCAACAGCAGCGTATCCACATCCAGGTCACCTTTTTCTTTTAATACATTTACAACAATCTCCTCCTCTTCTGTAAGGGTTACAAACAGCTGCCGCTGAATATTATTCTTCGGGGCCTTCACCTCATTCCAGTTCAACAGGTAGCTGATATCAGCTGCAGACTGTATCAGGACTGCTTTATTGATCTTGATTAATTTATTACAACCTTCTGAATGTGGATCCCCTATCCGGCCAGGAACGGCAAACACGTCGCGGTTGTATGAATTTGCAATATCGGCAGTGATCAGGGCACCTCCGCTTTCGCCGGCTTCAACCACAACCGTTGCATCGCTCATTCCGGCAATGATGCGGTTACGCATGGGAAAATTTTCGCGATCGGGCAAAGTATTGCTCATATATTCGCACAGGAGCCCACCGGTTTCCATCATTTTTTCAGCCAATGAGCGGTTGGCAAAAGGATATATCCGATCGAGCCCATGACCCAGCACGCCCACTGTAGGCAGATTGTTATCCAGGGCTGCTTTATGCGACCAGGTATCGATACCATATGCCAGTCCGCTTACAATCAAGGCTCCATGTGCCTGCAGCCCTTCAATTATTTTACGGCACATATCGCGGCCATATTCAGTGGCTTTACGCGTACCAACCAAGGCTACAACTTTGGGCGCGTTTAGATCGGCTGTCCCTTTATAATACAACAGCAGCGGGCTGTCGTGGCATTGTTTCAGCCTAATGGGGTAATCTTTATCGAGGTAAAACAGCGGGGTAATTTTATTCTTTTCGATAAATGCGATCTCTTCTTCGGCGCGTTCGAAGGCATTGTGATTAATCAGTGCGTTCACCGTTTGCTCTCCAATACCCGGAATTTTTAACAAGGCCCGCCGCTTTTCCATGAAAACGGCCTGAACCCCGCCGCAATAAGCTACCAGGCTTTTCCCGTTTACACTTCCAACACCGGGAACAAGGGTTAACGCTATTTTATAAATCAGATCATCCATACTGCTGCCCAAACTTACGAATTTTACAAAAACTTCTTTTACATTGCTGTGTATTATTTTTAAATCCGCAAATCATATATTTGCATAAACAAATGATGCAGCCAAAACCCTTACATATTCTTATCAGCCCACTCGACTGGGGGCTTGGTCATGCATCGAGGTGCATTCCGCTAATCCGGCATCTGATAAAATCAGGACAAACTGTTACGCTGGCCGGTGCGGGGCGTTCGCTACACATGTTGCAGCTTGAATTTCCGAATTTAAAAAGCATCGAGATACCCGGATTTTCACCCACTTATTCAGGGTCGGGAAACACGCTTTTACACTTGTTTTTGTTGCTTCCGGCATTTTTAAAATCACTTTTTTCAGAACATCGTTCGTTACAAAAAATCCTGGAAACAGAAAACCCCGACATTGTAATCTCCGATAACAGGTACGGCTTCCGGCACAAATCGGTGAAGAGTATACTCCTTACCCACCAGGTGATGGTGAAAACTCCAGCCTGGCTGAAATTTGCCGAATACCCATTGTACCGCATTTCGCGCATGTTGATCAGCCGTTTCGACGAATGCTGGGTTCCTGACCACGAACAAAAGCCAGGATTGAGCGGAGACCTTTCGCACAAATACAGGTTGCCCGGTAATGCCCGTTTTATAGGTCCGCTTTCGCGATTCGAAAACCGGGATACTTCAGGCAATGCTTTTTCAGTGGACCGAAAAATAATAGCCATTATATCAGGACCTGAACCGCAGCGCAGTATATTTGAAAAAATTATATACTGCCAACTCCGGGAAATGAATGTACCAGCCCTCATAGTAGGCGGCAAGCCTGAAATGGCATCATCTGCACAACCCGGATCAACACCTGGGGTACTTCCGTACCTGGCCACCGAACAATTGGGTGATGCTATACTTTCGGCGTCCCTGGTAATATGCCGGTCGGGATATTCGTCGGTCATGGATTTGCAGGCCTTAGGGGCAAAAGCGCTGTTTGTCCCGACTCCAGGCCAGACCGAGCAGGAATACCTGGCAGCGTTTTTTATGAACGAGGGTATAGCTTTAAGTCGTGCCCAGGATAAACTGAACCTGGCTAATGACCTTGCTGAAGCATTTAAATCCACTGGCTTTGAAAAAAGAACCACAGCCGAAAAGTATAAAACAGTTTTGGATGCACTCCGAAAGAAATAATTCGCATCTCTGATTTTTCTAAGTATTTTTGCAAACCTTAAAAGCATCAACATGATTCTGCAATTTATCCACTGGCATGTTAGCCCAACCATTTTCAGCCTCGGACCCGTTAGTGTACGCTGGTACGGATTACTTTTTGCCATGTCCTTCGTAGTAGGTTATTTCATCATGCTACGAATTTTCCGAAAAGAAAACATCCCCGAACCCCTGCTTGACCGACTCAGCATGTACATGCTTATTGCCACAGTTGTAGGTGCCAGGCTTGGTCATGTTTTGTTTTATGAACCTGAATCGTACCTGGCACATCCGCTGGATATACTCAAAATTTGGCAAGGTGGATTGGCCAGCCATGGTGCTGCCATCGGGATAATAGCTGCGTTACTGCTTTTTGCCCGGAAAACACGGCAACCTTTTCTTTGGGTGATTGACCGGATAGTGATTGTAGTAGCACTTGCAGGTTTTTTCATCAGAACCGGGAACCTTTTTAACAGCGAAATTTACGGCAACCTCACACAACTACCCTGGGGCTTTATTTTTGAACGCGCCGGCGAAACGTTGCCCCGCCATCCAACGCAGATATATGAAGGCCTATGTTACCTGGGTATTTTCATTTTCCTGCTTTGGTACTACTTTCAAAAGAACGGGAAACCAAGGCCCGGATTCCTGTTTGGATTTTTCCTAGTTTCTGTTTTCGGGTTCAGGCTCCTGGTAGAATTTATCAAAGAGCCGCAGGTGAATTTTGAAAACTCAATGGCGCTCAATATGGGTCAGTTGCTTTCGATACCATTTATTATTGGCGGAATAATTCTGCTGGCCAGGAAACCGAAAATCACTAAATAAGTTATACTATATTCACTTAATGAATACAAAGGAGCTCAAGGCTCCTTTTTTTGTTTTGCACCTGGCACAAGCATATATCATAGAAGTATTGCATGCAAATATAACTTCACGCTTACTCCCTCTAACCGGGCAATTGAGCGAACCCAGCCAGCAAACAACCATACTGATGCTTGAATACCAGCGTATTTTAAACAGGCCGGATCGGGAAAATGAGACGGAAGATAGCATAAAAAAAGGGAGCCGAAGCTCCCTTATAAACAATTAAATAAAAACCCTGGGTTATTTCATAACCCCCATCCGTTCATTCAGGAATTTATCGACTTTTAGTGTTAAATCTTTCTGTTTGTACTCATCGGTAAGTTGCTTCATTGAGTTGAAGAACCCATAGGCTTCGTTAATATCTTCGTCATAATTAGCCCTGAACTCGGGGTTAAGTGACAAATAATAGTCAACGTTCTGCTGGTATATCTGCATAAGCCTGTTTGCAAGCTTGTTACCTTTATCAAAAGCGCCTGCTTTGTAATAAACATCTACGAACTGAATCATATAGTAGTCGTAGTGTATTTTATTATCAGGGAACACTTTCTGAACATAATCACAAACCTTAACAGCCGAATCCATTTTGTTTTCGATGGTAAGTTTGCGGGCCAAACGTGCAAAATTTTGTTTAGGAATCATGGAATTACGATAACTTTCCCTATCCACATATACTTCGGGAAGATTCAGGTTTCCCCATTTGCATTTGTTCATCAGGATATCGTACGAATTTTGAGCATCCACACTTCCAACTCCTTTAATATAATCGCGTTCGTCAGGTTTAACAGGCATAAACCTGTACACAAAACCATCCTGGTAACAGTATTTGTCCACATCAACAGCATCGCTCACGCTTGAGGGGCTTGCAAAGTATATCGGACGTTTAAATTTGTTTTTAGCCAGAAAATCGAGCAACATCAGGTCATTCTTATAAAGATAGTTCGACTTGATATCCCATTCAACACTACCCACAACTTTATCAGCCAGGTAAGCCGGAACAATTCCATTTTTAACCAGGGAAGCTGAGTCAACGGTTATTTTTACCTTCTTTGTAGGATAAATGGCAATAGAACGAGATCCCGACATAAACCGGGATGAGGGATCATCACTTGCAATCAGGTCGATGAGATCCTGCAGTTCAACCCTGTCCTGCAACTGGCCTGAATATGCACAAACTTCGTTGATACCTTTGTTATACTGATCGTACGAAAGTGTAAAAGGCAATGCATCCGATTCGTAAACCTTCCGCATCAACTGGTGCACATACCAGTCGCCGGACGAAAGCATGAAGTTTACAACCCTTACATCGGTTCTGATTCCCTGAACTTCCTGGGCATACCAAAGCGGGAAAGTATCATTATCCCCGTTGGTAATCAGGATGGCATTGGGAGCACACGAATTAAGATAGTTAGCCGCAAAGTCGACGGTTGCATATTTCTTGGCGCGGGAGTGATCGTCCCAGCCTTCTTTGGCCATGATGGTTGGTACCAGCAACAAGCAAACAACCGTAATCGGGATGGCAATATACTTCTCATTTACTTTTTTCAGCATATCCCACAGCGCCATAACTCCCAGTCCGATCCATATAGCAAAGGCATAGAAGGAACCTGCAAACGCATAATCACGTTCACGCGGCTGGTATGGCGTGATATTGAGATAGAGAACAATGGCCAGGCCTGTCATAAAAAACAATAACAACACCACGAGGAATCCATCAGTATGCTTCCTGATATGGAAGTATAAACCCAGGAGGCCCAGTATGAGTGGCAGGAAGTAGAATTTGTTGTTAGCCGGGTTTTTCATGCTATCAGGAAGATTGGACTGATCCCCGAGGAAAACACTGTCGAGCGCATTGATGCCACTGATCCAGTTTCCGTAACGGATTCCCCCATGGCCTTCGATGTCATTCTGCCTGCCCACAAAATTCCAGAAGAAATAACGCATATACATGTGGCCTACCTGGTAACGGAGGAAAAAGCGTACATTTTCGACAAATGTAGGCTTATACAAAGTTTCAGGTTTGCCTTCGTCATTCACTACATCAATGGGAGTTCCTTTAACCTTGCCCCATGATTTGTATGCCGAAATATGGCTGGGTTTCTGGTTGCTCCACATCCGCGGGAAAATGGTACAGAAAGCCTTGTCATAATTTGGGATGGTATTTTTACGATCATCCGTCATCACATATTTCCCTTTTTTAGTGTCCTTCACATAAAAAGGTGTACCATCATCATACGGATCAGTTTTATCCTGAGGTGCATTGTAATACTGTCCATAAGCTATTGGCCAGGTTCCGTATTGCTCGCGGTTGAGATATGATAAAAGACTTACTGCGTCGCTCGGATCGTTTTCATTGATCGGCGTATTGGTGTTGGCGCGAATTACCAGCATAAAAAACGACGAATATCCTACCAGGATAAAAGCAATTGAAAGAAATACCGTGTTGGCAGCCGCTCTCACCTGGCTTCGGTTTAACCGGCCGGGTTCGCTCTTGTACCAGTAATACACGCCTGCAACAACCAGCAGTCCGAGGAATGTAGTCCACGAAAAAATTGATAAAAGCAGTAATAGAGCGCCTCCGATTACATAATTCAGTGTTGAATGCCGATCCTGGTAGGTAAACCTGATGCTCCACACCAGCGCTCCAATTAATACCAGAAAATAAAACAAGGTTCCCGAATTGAAAGGAAGACCAAAATCGTTCACAAAAAGAATCTCATATTTACCTGCCAGGAATACCGTGTAGGGTATAACCATAAACATGATAAACGCCAGTATAAAAAACGAAGCACCCAGCGTTAACATGGTACCTTTCCAGGTTGACTTGTATTTTCTGAAATAGAATACAAGTGCAATGGCAGGTATAGCCAACAGGTTAAGCAAATGCACTCCGATTGATAGCCCCATCAGGTAGGCAATCAGGATGATCCAACGCTGTGAGTGGGGTTCGTCGGCAACCTGGTCCCATTTTAAAATGGCCCAGAATACGATAGCTGTGAAGAACGATGACATGGCGTAAACTTCTCCTTCGACCGCCGAAAACCAAAACGAATCACTGAAAGTATAAGCCAGGGCTCCTACCAAACCACTACCCAGAATAGCATACATGCGACCGGTGCTGATTTCAGTATCTTTAGTGAATTTCAGCCCCAGCATGGTAATACTCCAGAACAGGAACAGAATAGTTGCAGAGCTGCTCAGGGCCGACATAATATTTACCATCATTGCGACTTTACTTGTATCGCCAAAGGCAAACAAACTGAAGAAACGGCCCAGTAACTGGAAAAGAGGTGCTCCCGGTGGATGGCCTACCTGGAGTTTAAAGGCGGTTGTAATGTATTCGCCGCAGTCCCACCAGCTTGCAGTAGGCTCAATGGTTGACAAATAAACCCACGATGCGAAGGCAAAAACGATCCATCCCAACAGGTTATTCAGTTTCCTGAATGTTTTCATGAAAAATCGGATTAATGAATAAACAAATTTTGAAGGGACGAAATTAACCAATAATTATGAAGTAACTACAATTTTTAGGATTTGTTAAGAAAATGCAAACGTTGCAGACCTGTATTGTAAGCCAAACAAACTTTTTACAGCAAAGGGATTGCCTTAAAAACCTCCTGGCACAGCAGCCTCATATTTATCGCATCAAAGGTTCAGATTCATAAAATCGGGCTAATTGTAATGGGCACATCCGTTGACAGGCATAAGATACAGGAAGTTTTTCAGGAAGAATTTTACCATTTTTTTTCATTTGGTTTAAATTTGTTAAAAAAAAATACTACTTTTGCAGTCCTTTAAGGAAGAAATTAGTTTGTCCGATGGTGTAAAGGCAGCACGAATGGTTTTGGTCCATTCGGTCTAGGTTCGAATCCTGGTCGGACAACTTTGATTCAATCAACTGGTTATCAATAACTATAAATTTAAGTAAAGCGCTATTGATTCACTTCTTAAACGTTAGTAATAAGAGCCAGGCAACAGAATTCAACAGTATGTTTACATGTATGCGTATTCATACTCGTGAGGAATAGTGGAGGGGACTTTTGTCCCCTCTTTTATTAATTTTAAGTTTTTATTTGTAATCCAATACAAACCATGATCAGCGAGCAACTCATAAAAGATCTCACCAACCAGCACCTGGAAGGTACCGATCGTTTTGCTGTAAGCATTGCAGTGAGGCCCGATAACCGCATCAGGATTTTTATTGATAGCGATAGTCGTGTACTTATTGAGCATTGTATTGAACTCAGCAAATTCATTGAGTCGCAGCTTGATCGCGACGTGGAAGATTTCGAGCTGAATGTATCCTCGTCAGGACTTGATCAGCCGTACCGCCTTTCGCGCCAGTACATCAAAAATATTGGCCGCGAAGTATCTGTCCTACAAAAAGACAACAGCAAAACAGAAGGCACACTTGTAGCAGCCGATGAGGTGGGGTTTACTTTAAAGCAAATTACTAAAGTTAAAAAAGTAATTACTGAAAACATACATACTTTCCTGTATAGCGATATAAAGGAAACCAAAGAAATCATTAAAATCTGAAACTCAAATATTGAATTGCCATGGGCGAAATGGAGCACATCAACCTGGTCGAGACATTTTCTGAATTCAAAGAATTCAAAAACATTGATCGTGAAACCCTGATGCGTATTCTGGAAGATGTATTCAGGCATATGTTGATCAAAAAAAATGGTACCGACGAAAATATCGATATCATTGTTAACGTCGACAAAGGTGACCTTGAAATCTGGCGGAAACGTACCATTGTTGAAGATGATGAACTGGAAGACGAAAATCTCCAGATCTCATATTCCGAAGCCATTAAAATTGAACCCGACTTTGAAGTTGGGGAAGAAGTGGTTGAGCCCATCAGGCTTGCAGATATAGGTCGGCGCGAAATTCTCACCGTACGTCAGAACCTCATCTCGAAGGTGCAGGAGTATGAAAAAGACAATATCTTCCGCAAATACAAGGATCGTATAGGCGACATTGTTACCGGTGAGGTTTACCAGGTATGGAAAAACGAAATCCTGGTACTCGACGACGAGGACCTGGAACTTACCATGCCCCGAACCGAGCAGATCCCCGGCGATTTCTACCGCAAAGGCGATACCATTCGTGCAGTGGTAGCCCGTGTTGATATGAAGAAAAATGC
>DGQJ01000397.1:0-1884 GCA_002389705.1 Bacteroidales bacterium UBA4417 | reverse complement strand
AGCCTGTATATCCAGCGCTCATTAAGCCCTGCAAAAATCACTTCGATCAATCTCGACGAAGAAAATAAAAGGGCCGAAGTATATATGAAACCCGACCAGGTATCACTGGCAATCGGAAAAGGAGGCCATAACATTAAACTAGCCGGTAAACTTACCGGTTACGAAATTGATGTTTACCGCGATACTGATTCCGATTACGAAGATGTTGACCTGCAGGAATTCAATGACGAAATAGATCAGTGGATCATCGATGAATTAAAAAGCATCGGTTGCGACACTGCAAAGAGTGTTCTCGAACTGAGTGCCGAAGAACTGGTACGCCGCTCGCAACTGGAAGAAGAAACCATACGCGAAGTGCACCGTATTCTCAAAGCTGAGTTTGAATAACGCATAAACACAGATGATGACAGGAAAAAACCATGTGTATTTTTCTATCATCAAGGCTATGCATCTATATGTATGCAAGCTGATATCTGCGGCTAATACATATAAGTTTGAAAATTAAATCGTACTTTTACTCACTTATTCCGAGCTTCAGGCGAAATTTCGATAAAAGCATGTCAGACGGACCCATATCAATCAGGCTTGGAAAAGCCGCAACCGAATTTAATGTCGGTGTATCAACTATCGTAGACTTTCTTCATAAGAAGGGTTTTAAAATAGATAGTAATCCGAACACCAAGTTAAGTCCGGAAATGCATTCTCTTTTGGTAAAAGAATACCAGCCTGATAAGGCTGCAAAGGATATTGCAAAACACATCGAATTAGAGTACCAGGCTCAGAAAGCTGCAAAAGCCGAGGAAAAGAAACCTACATTACAGGAAACTGCTGAAGTTAAAACTGTGAAGGAAAGTGTTGTTACACCTCCGGCACAGCCGAAGCCTCCGGTCGAAGCGCCTGTTGCGCCAAAACATGTGGCTGCCCCGGCACCTGTTGTGGAGAAATCACCTGAACCTGCTCCTGCCCCGGCAGTTGAAGCAAAACCTGTAGTTTCAGCACCTGTTACACCTCAACCTGTTAAGGAAGAGGTTAAACCTGAGGCTCCAAAAACAATTGCACCTCAGCCGGAACCTGTAAAGGAAAAGAAAGTTGTTACTACCGAAACTGCTGAAGTTAAACCCCAGGCTGCACCCGCTACACCTGTTGCAGAGCAGGTTATTACTGCCGCCGGCGACGATCTTATACTCCCCGGCCCAAAAGTACTTGGCACTATCGATCTGAAACAGTTCGATAAAAAACCAAAGAAAAAAGAGAAAGCAGAGAAAGGTTCAGCAAAAGATCATAAAAAGGAAACAGCAGATACTCTTCCGATTGCTGAAGCTCCTGTAGTTACTCCTGAGCCTGTAATAATTCCTGAACCAACTCCTGCAGTAGTTGAAGCTCCCGTAGTTGAACAGCCNNGTAAAAACCGAAAACCCGGAAGAAACACCCGTACGCACAACTGATCAGCCTTCTATCGATGGAATTTATAACAAGAGCGATTCCAATTTCCTTCAAACTAAGTTCACCAAGCTTGAAGGACCAAAAATTCTGAGTAAAATTGAGCTGCCTTCACCTTCACGTCCGGAGCCTCGTAAACCGGTGGCTTCGTCGAGCGATGAAGACTCAAAATCGAAGAAACGCAAACGCAAACGCCTGAACAAAGGCAAAAACGGAACAACCGAAACTCCATCGACGGCTGCTCCAGGAACTACAAGTCCGCGAGTAGTTACACCTGCCAGGCCACACGATAAAACAAAAGCAAAACCAGGCGCAAAAGGCAACACAAGGCCTGCTATGCCAAAAGCTGAGCTTACGGATGAAGATATCCAGAAGCAGATAAAAGAAACACTGCAGCGACTGAGCGGAACCGGTAAATCAAAAGCATCGAAATACCGCCGCGAA
>DGQJ01000315.1 GCA_002389705.1 Bacteroidales bacterium UBA4417 | reverse complement strand
TTATAAAATTAAGCAAAGTTGTTTTGAAGTTGAACGCCGAGATAAGAATACACTCTTTATTAAAGTAGATGCAAATCCCAATAATATTAAACGAATTATTACTGTTGGACTTGAGGCTGGAGATTATTTCGATAGGGTTACAATCACTCAAAAGCCTAAATAATTGATGAGATAAAAAAAGCCGAGGCCCCCCGCTGCCGCACGAACTATTTTCACNNTTTCGTGTGGCGGACTAAATTCCCCTGCTGCCGCACGAATCTTTTCGTGTGGCGGACTAAATTCCCCTGCTGCCGCACGAATCTTTTCGTGTGGCGGACTAAACTCGCCCCACTTGCTTTAAGTCAGAGTGCGACTCAAAGTCGCGCCCTGACTAAAACGATCGCAGTTTCCCCACTGCCGCACGAACTATTTTCACCGAAGGTAATCCTTTCGTGTAGCGGAGTAAACTTGCCCCTCTGTCCCCGGTTGGTGAGCCTTTAATCCAGACGCATGCCGCCCCCCCCCTGGTGTCTGCGTTATCTATTGCCACTAATCACACCGGGGCTGGATTTGTAAACTTTAGGGCTGCTGTACTTCCATCTTATGGAGTAAAACAATACAGATGATCGCCTGATATTAATTATCTTTGTAAAAAAAACAAAATGAATATTTACCTTGAAAAATTGGGTCTGATACAATGGATAACCGAGCTCAATGATTCAACCATCATTGAAAAGCTGAAAAAATTCCGTGCCGAAAATTCATTGTCTACCGACTGGTGGGATGAAATCTCTACAGAAGCAAAGGAATCAATTGAAAAAGGATTAAACGATATCCGGGAAGGCGGCGTTCATTCTCATCAATCGGTCAGAAAAACATATGAAAAATACCTATAAAGTTTTTTGGTCTGATGAGGCTGTAAAAGGACTTGCAGAAATTATTGAATACATTGAACATCGGTTCACCGAAAAAGACGTCAGAAAATTCGTCAGGCTTTTTGATGATACTATTGAATTAATTCGTTCTAATCCGGAAATTTTTCCTCTATCCAAAAAATCAACTTCCATCAGAAGATCAACTGTCGCAAAACTGACCTCCATATTTTATTCCATCGAAGGCGAAAAAATTAACATCATCACCGTTTTTGATAACAGGAAAAACCCCAAAAGACTGAAGTTCAAATAATCCGGATTCCTTTTTAAGTCAGAGTGCGACTTGAAGTCGCGCCCTGACTAAAACTGCAGGAGTCGGGATTATTGACTCGTTAGCCACTATAATATGAAAACACTTATATTCACACTGTTAATATTTATTGAAGCTTCTGTTTTTGGACAGGACCCGCGTAATTATGACACTTATGATACCGTAAAAATAATAAGAGCGAGACATGTTCCAGATAGCAAAATATGTTATTTAACTGATAATTGCGAGTTTCGATTTAGCAAGACTCTTAGCATAAAAACTATTGATAAATTTATCAAAGAAATAGCATCAGATAAACGATCGATAGAAATTTATGAAATGAATCTTGAACTTATAAAAAAATATAAAATAGTTCGCAATTTTCTTATAAACCAGGATTCTGTAAAACTGAATAAACCTTCTCTTACAGATACAATTTGTAATACTTGGCAGTTAACCAGCTCTCTTTTTGGTGATCTTTTGCCAGAAATGTTAGACTCAGGTATGTTCAGATTATTTCTTGATGGTAATGAACAAAAAATTATTACAAAGATTGATGTTTCAGTAAGTGGCAATTATTGGTATGAAGCATCAATCTGCTACGTTGCAGAGAACGGGCAAGAAGTTTGGAGTTACGTTTATGATTCTATTACCGGGGACCCCCCATTTGAAAGACTACTTAACAAAGAATCAGATGAAATGCCTGAACCAGAATAAACACCTGACAAATAATTACAGTGGCTAACAATCGCAATAGCAAAGTCGGAGTTGCATGTTCGTTGAAACATTTGAAATCTTAACCCACAATTGTGCTGATTGACAGTTTTGTCCCCCGGAACCCGCCACTAATCTTTACCGTAATCACAAACACAATTATCGGATAAACAAAAAGAATTATGAAGCCTTTACTGACCATCGCAATTTTAATATTGATCGTGAATGCCTTGTATGGGCAGGCATCGAAATGGGATCCGGCTAAAGCGGGCACATGGCGGTTGGAAAACCATTTACCAGACAAAAGCTTTAAGACAAGGAACATAACACTGAGCGCCAGTGATAATATCGCATTTAAACAAAATATTTCTACGCTTGCCGAATGGTTCAGGCAAAACAACCGTATGCTGAAAACACCAACCGGTTATGACCTCCGCGCGCTTGTAACCTGGGTATGGAGCGATTATTCAACCATTATGGATTATGATTACGCCATACCTTGTGAGATGGGCTTTTTGTTTGAATTATTTTATTCGGACGGCAGCAAATGGAAGGTTGAACCACCACAATACAACTTCGACATCAATGCTACCTATGGTGGTATTGATGGCTTATTTTTTACGCCCGAATCTATTGTTGACGATGGTTCCAGGTATGATCAATCGCTGTCGGGAAAAGTAGATAAAGCCCTGAATAATCTCAGGCAGTATTTCAGGGTATATCCCCTCAAAGAAAGTCCACATCCGGGTGTGGATATTTACCAGGCATACAGGGATGGCTGGCAACAGAATGGAAAGCAACGAATAGTAATTTATAATCCTGAAAGACCTCCATATTGGATTCCTGTAACCGTTAGCGAAATGGCTGATGCTCACCTGGCTTATTATTCGCTTTTTCAAAAAAAAGAAATTGACAGAATGTTGCTGGAACAATTGAAACAGGAAATAGCAGAATTATCACCTGAAGAATTGGCAGCACCAGCTTATGCCGGACACGATTCGCATTTTGTATTAAAAGTGAACGGCACTCGTCAAGGCTATCAAATCATGCGTTTCAATCCGGCCTATTGGGACCGGTCGCTTCCACCATCAGCTATCCAGTTTATGGCTTTTTTCAACGAAAATTTAACAGAAGATGAAATGGCTGATCAGGAAAAAAGAAATTACCCCAATTACCCGCAACTATTTGCGAATGAAATAAAGTGGGATAAAGTTGCCACCCTTATCATGAAGAAAAAATAAAGAGTCAGTTGTGAGCCACAAGAAATCAGATTCTGATTCCTATGGCTGCTTTAACCATTACCAGAAATTACAGCGTAGCTGGATTTTATCCCCTGTTGCTGCCCGAACTATTTTCACAGAAGGTAATCCTTTCGTGGGGCGGAATAAACTCGCCCCATATCTCAGGCTGAATCAACCTTAAAAATTCAAATCAGGAGGTTCACCATTTAGCACGCGGCCTTCAATTATTTTATCAATTGTTTCCTGTCGGATGTCATCCATAAGTTCCTCAAACGACGCATTATAATGTTCGTTTTCGAAAGGGATTCCGGCATCGCGGCGTATGCAGTACGATTGATATGCTACCGGCATGGCCTCCGCAATTTTTATACGCCTGTACCAATCCGCCGAGCGGTGCAATGCCTCTTTCCAATTATGCCATGGCAGCACAGGAATAGGATCGGCAGTGGAGGCAAGCAGTTCTTTATCAGAAGTCCAGTCAAAATCGTAGTCGTCCAAATCGCGAAATGCGTTGCACAAACTGGCATATTCCTGGGTTAGCTTGTCTTCGAAGGTGTTCACAAACCATTTTAAATGTTCCGCATCGTAAGCCTTGAGAAGAGGCAGTCTGTTTGTAGTTTGCACAGGCTCCGGCTTTTTGCTTTCGGCCAGCTGACGCACGGAATCTAATTCGTGGGATAAATGCAGGTAAAAATCCTCCAATGGACCCCGCACATCAGGAAACGACATATATATGCCTGTACCCATGCGGCCATTGTAAAAATCGTACCATTCCGGGAAGTTCCGGTTAGCATTATCGGTTCGGTAAGCTTCTGTTATTTCGTCGTAATCCTGCCAACCGTCTATCCCGTGCTCGGCCGTGTCTTCGTAATTATTGCTTTGCAGGTACAGGATATACAAATCAACTTCCTGCCGTGTAATGGGAGGGATAAAAGGGCAATTCATCACATCCCTTTCCCATCGGCTAAAATCATGGCTGATCAGCACGCCTTCAAGCTCTATATTTCCGGCACGCCAAAGGCACTGCAGGTCGAAAAGTTTTTTTTGCTGTATCTGGCTTAATCCTTCATTTGCAAGTTCCACCCATCGAATATTATTATTTTCATCCCATTGTTCATACATCTGGCCCCATTCGAGTATACTCAACTTTTCCGAAGCATAATACTGCAAAAAGGAATCGACTGAAGAAGGACTGTACTGTTCTTTCAATTGCATGATTTCCGGGTTATTATTAAGCTCATTCACAATATCGGAATACGTTTGTTCGCGCCACAAAGCCCTATCAATATCCTTGTTGTAAGGCGTAAAATTTTTATCCAAGTTTTGATTATCCATAATATGTCAGAAATTTAAATCAGCCGGCTCGCCATTGAGCGTACGACCCTGTAATATTATTTTCAGATAGTGCTTACTCAATCCTTTTTCAGGGTCCGGCGCAATATCGACAATCTTATTTCGGCCGGGGTAATGCCAGTCGTGTCCGAGGTGTTTAAGGTATAATGCGAAAGCCTTTGGTAACAAACTGATCACTTTTTCGCGGCGATAACGTTCGTAAGTACACATAACGGCAGTACGCCAATCGTCGGCAGGCTCAATAGCCATGTAGTCGATAGGAATTTCTTCGAGCAGGCTGATGCAATACTCGGGTTGTTCGTTAAGTGCATTCAGTTTCTTTTCGCGATCAGCCCTTACAAACTGGCGATAAAGTGCAGGGGTTTCGTGTCGTTTGGCAAATTCAAGTTTGAATTCGTTGTAATCCAGAGGGAAGAAAGGCTGGAAGTCGTAGGTTGGCAATGGCGGCTCAATTCCCAGGCTGCGTTTTATCGCGAGATCTTCGTGATATATGGCTATATATGCGGCTTCCTTTTCGCCCCGAATATCCGGCAGGTCGAAATACGACCCAGTACCCTCTTTATCGTCGTAATAAGTGTACCACGGATTATCCTCAAACGGGTTGCCGTATTCCTGTTGAATACGTTTCAAATCATCATAATCCTGGTAATTCTTAAACTCATCGAAGCGAACATCGAAAGGCGTTTCGCGCAGGTATCGGGAGTAGAGATCAATATCCTGTTCGGTGATAGGGCCAATGTCGGGACAGGCAAAAATATGATCGTTCCAGTACATAAAATCGGAACAAATTGCAATGCCGGGCAACTTCAGTTTTTCGGCACGCCAGAGACACTGTGCATTGAAAAGCTTTTTTTGTTGTATTTCGATCAAAGCAACAAAACAATCCTTCATCCATCGTTTACTCTTTGATTGCTCCCATTCTTTCAAACCTTCGCCCGACAAATACCATTGTACTTTTCGGGTAGCATAACTATGAATAAACATTTCGACCGCGTTCGGATCGAAATCCTTAAAGTAATTAACAAATCGTTCTTCGGTTTTAAGTTCAAGAACTGTTTTTTGATAGAATTCCGCTTTCCATTTCTCTTCAGCAGTTCTGCTTTTGTAAATTTTATTATGATAATCGTTGTCGGATTCTGGCATGGGGTCAGGATTTTAAAAGAGGAATAATGTGCAGTGCTCCGGTTTAATTTCGGTCTGTTAGTGACTGTTTAAATTTGTTCTGTAAATACAATTTGATAAGCAAAAGTCGGAAGTCAGAAGAACGATACAAGCAGTTACAAATTTACTGAAAATATATTTTTTTCTAATCGTATTCCTGAATAATCAGTCACCCCTCACTGAGGCTGAACTGCGATCAGTGCGGGTACTTATCAACTAAATATTGCTGCAAAAAAAGACCTGCTCCGTTTATCTGGCAGGTCTTTTAATTATTGTATTTCAAGCCTTTATTAACTGTTAGCTGCATGCGAATAGCTTAATCAATAATGAAAACGCAGTGAAATAATCTCGATTCTGTCATCAAATATTTTATATACAATACGATGTTCGTCGTTAATTCTCCTCGACCAACAACCGGATAGCTGATGTTTAAGTTATTCTGGCTTCCCAATTCCCGTGGTAGGTGAAGCCAGAACTGCTTCAAGTAATTTGGTTATTTTGCGTTGTATGGCGATATTTCCGCTTTTTTTCCAATACCTGATATCAGCTTCAGCTTCGGGAGTGTATCTTATTTCCATAAATCGGATGTCTTGATGACACGCGTTTTACCTTCATTTGATTGCTTTAGCGATTTTTTGAGACTATCGCTATTCTCATCAGTTGATAACAAGTATTCCGTTTCATCCATATTCCCTGAAAATGGAATTTTAAAACGCTGAACCACATCCATCAACGCCATGAGTTGCTTTTTATCTTTTACTTTTAATACGATGGTTGTCATTGTTTTGTTCGTTTCTGCAAAGTTAGCTAATTTTTACGGCCTACATTTATATCAACAAAAACTTGTCAATTGATTTGCGCTCTTATATGATCTTTACTTCAAAAAACAAAAGACCTGCCGGTTTTACGTGGCAGGTCTATTTTATTGCAAAGTGTAATCCTAGTATTCGTCGGGCAGTTGTTTGAGTTGGGTTCTTGTAAAAACGGGGCCATCCTTGCATACGAACACCTTGCCTACATTGCAGCGGCCGCACTTGCCCAGGCCGCATTTCATTCGGTTTTCGAGGGTGGTGTACACGTTATCATCCGTAAATCCATATTTTTCCAGTACAGGGAAAGTAAACTTAATCATCACTGGCGGGCCGCAAACAATAGCAATCGTGTTTTCGCTTACCGGCTGCATGCGGTCGAGTATGGTAGGCACAAATCCCACGTCGCCTTTCCAGTCGGGAGTTTCGCCACCCGGGTCAACGGTGGTAACCAGGTTTACATCGGGGCGTTCCTTCCATTCGGCCAGCTCGTGTTTATACACCAGGTCGGCAACGGTACGGGCGCCGTACAGGATGGTAATGTCCTTAAAATTCTCGCGCTGGTCGAGGCACGACCAAATGACGCTGCGCATGGGTGGCAAGGCAATTCCGCCGGCAATAAACAGCAGGTTTTTGCCTTTCCAGTCCTCGATAGGGAAAATATTCCCGTAAGGTCCGCGGAAGCCAATGGTATCGCCTTCGTTGAGGCTGGCCAGCTCGGTGGTTACCCTGCCGGCTTCGCGGAAGGTGCATTCGATGTAGCCTTTGCGGGTATGGGGCGAAGCCACACAAAAGGTTACTTCACCTTCGCCAAAAACTGAATACTCGCCAAACTGCCCCGTATGAAAACTAAAATTGTTGCCTTCGTTCTCGTCCGTAAATTTCAAACGGAATGTTTTTACACCAGGTGCCTCCTCGGTGATCTTTTCGATCTGCATCAGGTAAGGCTGGTATATATTCTGTTGGTCCATAGTATATTTTAGTCTGAGTTATCTATTTGTTCAAATGCTTCGCGTTCAGAGGTTCAAGGTTCAAATGCCTTCGGCGTTCAACTACTTCGCGTTCAAAAGCTAAAAGGAGGGTTCGAACTTTGAACAACTTTGAACCTTGAACTTTGAACCTTTTTAAACCGTCACGATCTCCCCTATCGAAGTTAAGTGTTCCTTAATATTCATATCCACCGGGCAGGCTCTTGAGCAGCGGCCGCAACCTTCGCATCCAACAACATGAAGTTGCTCGGGCATATAGGCAAACTTGTGCATGATCCGCTGGCGCCAGCGCTGGCTTTGTACTTCGCGCGGGTTATGGCCGGAAGTGTGAAGGGTGAAGAGTGAAAATCCGCATGAATCCCACAGCCGCAACCGAACTCCTTTCTTGGTATTCTGCTCGTCCTGAAAATCGAAGCAGGCACAGGTAGGGCACACAAAGGCACAGGCCCCGCAGCCAATACAGCGCAGCGATTGCTCCAGCCATAAGGCAGTATTGTTGAACGAAGCCGTGGTTTTTCCAACCACCGCATTCATATCGAATACCACTTTAACCTCAGCCAGGAATTTGTTTTTATCGATATCGCCTTTTGTGTCGCTTAATAGATCGGTAAAATGCGATGCCAGTTTTGCCCCTTTTTCGGTAAGAATTTCAACCAGTAATTCCTCTTTGCTGATGGCGGTGAACTGTATATCGCTGCCGGCAGTATTTCCCGGGCCGCCACCCACCGAAGTGCAGAAACAATACGAATCGGCAACAGGGCACGAGAATGAAACAATAGTGGTTTTCTCCTTTTTCTTCAGGTAAAACTCATCCCTGGGGGTATCTCCGAAAATGGCATCCAGCGATTTAAAACCTGATGCATCACAAGGCCGGACTCCAAAAAGAATGGTTTCAGGATGGGTTTCCGGGTTCACCGGCACTTGTTGAACCGCATTTTTCCCAAGTGTATAGTCAATCACCTTTTCCACTTTCGGGAAAGCTGCCTTTTTGGCCGACTGTGTCGAAAGCAGCGCATCCAGCGCCACGGCATCAAGGGATTCAACAGTTTCTATTTCCACCACCTTGTTTTTGCGAACGGGTGCCAGCACGGGGTAGCCCTGCGTGCGAAACCGTTCGATGAGTTTCGGCAGGTCGTTATATTTCAGTATTTTCAGTTCTTTCTCCATAGGTCAGATAATGAAGTTCTCCTTATCGTCGGGTTTGTATGTGGACAGGGCATAAACGGCATCCGCTTTCATGCCCGCTGTTGCGCCAAATGTATTTTTGATGGGATCGATCAGCTGGTAGGTTAACAGGTTGAGCGGAATGTCCATAGGACAGGCATTGGCACATTCGCCGCAGTTTACACATCGGCCGGCCAGGTGCATGGCACGCATCAGGTGATAATCGAGGTTACCGCGCTCGTGGCTGGCTACCGGGATCCACTGCGGCTGGTTAACATCGGTGGTGCAGCGGTGGCAGTAACACATGGGGCAGGCGGCACGGCAGGCATAACATTTAATGCACTTGTCGAATTCCTTGTTCCAGAAAAGCCAGCGTTCCTGCACGCTCATGGCCTCAAGCCTGGCTATCATTTCCTGTTCGTCCGATTTAATGCCAACATCCGTGGTTCCGAGATAGGCCTCGATGGAGGCGAAAGAGGTAAATTCAGTAAATGATCCATCGGCATTTGCAAACAGCACATACACTTCGCCATCCTTCACCTGGAATTCGGAAGCCAGTTGCATGATGCTCCGCAAAGCTGCCACATTGGCAAGGAGGCCAGGTTTGCCAAGCTTTTTAACCTCATGTTTCATCAGGTAGCCGGCCAGGTTCTGTGTACACGAAGCCGTATAAACAAGTTTTGCGGCCTGTTCGGCAGTGCGGGCAAACGCGGCCCTGATACGGTCGGCTGAGCCTTTTTCGTAACCGATAAAAACATCAATGGTTTTATCGTTGAGTAACTGTGTTACCTTATTTATAAGTTCACTCATTGATTATTTCCTCCTCATTAAACAGTGTGGAAACAGCTATTTTCTTGTAGTTTTCGTTGGGGCCCATTTCCTTTATTTTTTTCACGGTATTATTTACCACATCGGCCCATTTAAATCCTTCGGCCGCCGATACCCAGCTAAACTGAATACGCTCGGTTTCGATGCCTGTGAAATTCAGCAGGTTACGGAAAACGATCCAGCGCCTGCGTGCATGGAAATTGCCGGTGCTGTAATGGCAGTCGTTGGGGTGGCATCCCGAAACAATAATTCCGTCGGCCCCGTTTTCGAATGCTTTCATCAGGATCATAAAGTCAATACGACCGGTACAGGGGAAACGGATAATCTTAACGTTAGCCGAATATTTGATACGGCTTGTCCCTGTAAGGTCGGCGCCGGCATAGGTGCACCAGTTACATACAAATGCCACGATTTTGGGTTCAAATTCCTGCATGCTATTTATGTTGGACTTTGGTTATTGTTAATTGTTAGGGTGTTAGGCTGTAGGCGGTTAGGCTGGTAGGGTGTTAGGCTGTAGGCGGTTAGGCTGGTAGGCCACATTCCACATTCCACTATTAATCATTCAGCAACGCCATTACTTCAGTATAAACCTGCTGGTTGGAGTAGCCATGTATGTCGATGGCCTTGGTGCGGCAGAGTGCCACGCAGGTACCACAGCCCTGGCAGAGTCCTTCGTTTACACGGGCCAGCGTTTTGATCACTTCCCCGTTGCGGTTTTTAATTTCTTCGCGCTCAATTGCCTGGTACGGGCAAACACTCTGGCACAGGAAACAGCCTACACATTGCGAATAAACCGGGGCTGGCTGGCGATTTACCACGGCCACCAGCGGATCACGCGTTAATTCGCTTTTACTGAATAAGGAAGCCACTTTAACAGCAGCACCCGAAGCTGCCGCAACCGACTCAGGAATATCCTTTGGCGCCTGGCAGGCTCCTGCAAGGAAAATACCGGCAGTATTGGTTTCTACAGGTTTCAGCTTGGGATGCGCTTCGGCAAAGAACTTATAGGGATCGTACGATATATGTACAGTCTGTGCCAGTTCCTCGGCACCATGGTTAGCCACTCCGGCTGTTGCCAGCACTACCATGTCAGCTTCAATTTCAATGGGCATGGCACCCATGAGTGTATCGGCGCCTTTAACAATCAGTTTGCCGTTTTTCTCATAAATGGTGGATATGCGGCCGCGGATGTAATGGGTTTCGTCCTCAACAATGGCGCGGCGTACAAATTCCTCGTAGTTTTTACCCCCGGCACGTATGTCCATATAAAACACATACGGTGTGCCGTCGTGCACTTTATGTTTGTACAGCATAGCATGCTTTGCCGTGTACATACAGCAGATTTTCGAGCAATATTCAATGCCTTTGGCGGGGTCGCGCGAACCGGCGCAGGCCACGAATACAATTTTCTTGGGAACCTGTCCGTCCGAAGGCCGGCGGATTTCGCCCTGGGTGGGACCCGATGCCGAGGCAAGACGCTCGAAAGCCAGGCCATCAATCACATCCTTGTATTTGCCATAACCATATTCGGGGAAGAAATCGGGTTTCAACACATCAAAACCGGTGGCCATCACGATGGCACCAACCGGTACTTCGATAATTTCATCCTCCTGGTCGAAACGGATAGCCTTCACCGGGCAAACAATTTCGCAGACTTTACATTTACCTTTAATGTAATAGGTACAGTTCTCGCGATCAATCACCGGTTTATTGGGAACGGCCTGGGGAAAAGGTACATATATAGCCGGTCTGAAACCCAGCCCGCGTTCGAATTCGTTCGGAATTTTCTTTTGTGGGCATTTGGTGGTACACAATCCGCAACCCGTGCAGATGTGTTCATCAAGACTTTTCGATTTCTTACGGATTTTCACAGTGAAGTTCCCGATAAAACCATCCACACTTTCTACCTCAGCATAAGTATAGAGGGTAATATTCGGGTGCTGTGCTACCTCAACCATGCGGGGCGTAAGGATACACTGCGAGCAGTCGAGGGTAGGAAATGTTTCCGACAGCTGCGACATATGGCCTCCAATGGAAGGTTGTCTTTCGACCATTACCACTTTGTGACCGCAGTTGGCTATATCAAGCGCTGCCTGTATGCCTGCAATACCGCCACCCACCACCAACGCGGTTTTTGTAACCGGAACCTTGATGGAGTTCAGGGCCTTATTCTTTTTAACCTTTTCAACCATTACCCTCACCAGGTCCTGGGCTTTCTCGGTGGTTAAATCATCCTTGGGGTGAACCCACGAGCAATGCTCGCGTATGTTCGACATTTCGCAAAGGAAAGGATTTAACCCGGCTTCGGCACATGCTTTACGGAATGTAGGCTCGTGCATACGTGGTGAACAGGCTGCAACAACAACGCCGTCAAGCTTGTGTTCCTTTATTGCTTCCTTCAGTAAAGTCTGGCCAGGATCGGAACACATATATTTATAGTCGGTGGCAAATTCAACCCCTTTGAGTTCACCGGTGATTTTAGCAACTTTTTCGCAATTAACTGTGGCTGAAATATTTTCACCACAGTGACAAACAAAAACTCCTATCCGCGACATGGTTAAGCCTCCATTTTTTGAGTGTTTACAACTTTTTGCTGCACATCGGCCACCGGTGTTTCTTTAACCGGTTTCTGCGGCAGTTTAACCTCCGTCATATGCCGGTTGAGGCCGAGGGTTTTGGCATCGAGCCCCACAGCGAGGCCAAGCACCTGCGAAATGTACAGCACAGGGATATCAATTTTTTCATCCAGAAATTTATTGATTTCGGGCCTGCGCATATCGAGGTTTGAGTGGCACATCGGGCAAGCTACCACAACCACTTCTGCCTGGCGGTCGGAAGCGTCCTTCATGATATTACCCGATAAACGGGCCACCGTATCTGTGCGTGAAACCGACATACCTGCACCGCAACATTCGGTTTTGAAAGCCCAGTCGATGGCATCGCCACCTGCTTTTTTAACCAGTACATCCATGCTTTGCGGATCTTCCACCCTGTCGAATTTAAGGATAGCATGCGGGCGCACCAGCAGGCAACCATAATAACATGCAGCTTTGTAGTCGAATGGTTTTACAACCTTTTCGGCCAGTTTATCCGCAATATATTT
>DGQJ01000209.1 GCA_002389705.1 Bacteroidales bacterium UBA4417 | reverse complement strand
GTCTTCGGTCTTCGGTCTTCCGTCTTCCGTCTTCCGTCTTCCGTCTTCCGTCTTCCGTCTCCGGTCTCCAGTCTTCGGTCCCCGGACTTCGGTCTTCTGTCTTCCGTCTTCGATCTCCGGACTATAGGATTGATAGGGTGCTAAATCTACCTGCCTCTTTTCCGCAGGTAATAATGCCACAGAAAATAAGATGCAAGGCTGCGGTATGGTTTCCATCGGTTGGCGCGGGCGGCAATTTCTTCGTGGCTTCGGGCCGGGGTTAGCTCCTTCACGGTATTGATAACGGCAATATCGCCCCAGGGGAAAATATCTTTATCCTGCAGGCAAAACATCAGGTAAATACTTGCAGTCCAGTCGCCAATCCCTTTTACGCTTTTCAGCTGCCGGCGGACTTCATCCCCGGGCAAATGCCGCAGATCCTGAAGGTTGAGGCTGCCATCGTCTATGGCCGATGAAAGCGCGCGCAGGTATACGGCCTTCTGCCTGCTTACCTGGCATTGCCGCATTTCGGAATCCGTAAGCTTTTTCATTTCGGCGGGCGTAAAAGCCGGCAGGTACGCATTCAGCCTGTCGAAGTGTGCCTTTGCCGATTGCAGGCTCACCTGCTGCTCGAGGATAATATGCACCAGCGAAACAAAACCTTCGGGCCGCTGCCAGTCGGGAGGAGCGCCATATAAGTTGTATATTTTCCCGAAAATATCGTCGATCTTCAGCAAATGTTCTGTATCCTGCCTGTTCACAATACTGCTCATACCTTTTACCGCAATTAAAGTGCCTGAATGTAAACAAAGGAAAGGAAGAATTAGATTCCATTTATATATTTACCATAAATATTTGTCCTTATCTTTGCACCTTATTTTTTTAAGGAATGAGTATACATATTGAAGCAAAACCCGGCGACATAGCCGATTTCGTATTACTTCCCGGCGACCCGTTGCGCGCCCGCCATATAGCCGAAAACCTGCTTACCGATGCTGTTTGTTACAACAACGTACGCGGGATGCTGGGCTTTACCGGCTTTTATAAAGGCGTGCGTGTATCCGTGCAGGGTACAGGCATGGGACTGCCTTCGCATATGATTTATGTGAGCGAACTGATACAGGATTATAAAGTAAAAAACCTTGTGCGTATCGGCACCTGCGGAGGCATGCTGCCTTCGGTAAAGCTGCGCGATGTGGTGATGGCTGTAAGTGCATCAACCGATTCAAATGCGGTATCGAGGCATTTCAACGGCATGACCTTTGCCCCTACCGCCGATTTCGGACTTATAAACAAAGCCTGGTATAATGCCGCAAAGGCCGGTATCGAACTGAAGGCAGGTAACATTCTTTCATCCGATTTATTTTACCACTTCCCCGAAGAAGGCGATGCATATGAACTGTGGCGCAATTACGGCACCATGGCTGTTGAAATGGAATCGGCCGGACTGTATTTGCTGGCAGCACGTCATGGCGTAAAAGCGTTGTCGCTGCTCACCGTAAGCGATCACCTGCTCACCGGCGAACACGTGAGTGCCGAAGAACGCCAGCTCAATTTCACAAAAATGACAGAACTGGCTCTCTCCCTGGCAGTGTAATAGATGTTGGATGTCAGATCTTTGATGTTAGATGTAAGGTTTAATGCATAAGGTGTAAGGTGTAAGATATAAGTGTTGCACAATCCACAATCCGCAATCCGAAATCCGAAATCCCACATTCCACAATCCACATTCCACAATCCGCAATCCCACATCCCACATTTCGCAATCCACATTCCTCAATCCACATTCCGCAATCAACAATCCGCAATCCCATATCCCACATCCCACATTCCGCAATCCNNTAGCTTCCTTTTACCTGCTTTCGGTTGCGCTCAGGCATATTCCCATGGGCACCGCCTACGCGGTATGGACCGGGATAGGAACCATAGGAACCGTTGTGTACGGAATTATATTTTTTAAAGAACCCGCCGATATACTCAGGATGGTATGTATCCTGCTTATCATTTGCGGAATTATAGGATTACGTATCCTGGCAAAGTAAAATGTATCGGGGAAACTGCTTACTTTGCCAACCTTAACCACGACATAAAGTTAAGAACCCGAATATGCAGAAAACAATATTAATTACCGGGGCCACCAGCGGTTTCGGGAAAGCATGCGCCCAGGCCTTTGCAAAAGAAACCCACCGGCTGATTCTTACCGGCAGGCGCGCCGAAAGACTTGAATCGGAAGCAAAAGCCCTCAGCAGCATGTACGGTGCCGAAGTACTGACACTCAACTTCGACGTACGCGATCGTGAAGCCGTTAAAAAAACATTCGAAAACCTTCCTGAAGCATGGCGGAATATTGATATACTGATCAATAATGCAGGCCTTGCCGCAGGTAGCGATCCCATACAGGACGGCAATATCGACGACTGGGAGCAGATGATCGATACCAATATCAAAGGACTGCTGTATGTAACCAAAAGCGTGTTCCCGCTTATGCTGAAAAGTACCTGCCCGCATATTGTAAATATTGGTTCCATTGCCGGTAAGGAAGTGTACGCAAAAGGGAATGTATACTGCGCCACCAAATTTGCAGTGGATGCCCTTACGCGTGGCATGCGCATCGATATGCTGGCTCATGGCATCAAAGTTACCCAGATAGCCCCGGGCGCCGCCGAAACCGAATTTTCGACTGTCCGCTTTAAAGGCGACATGGATGCAGTTGCCAATGTTTACCGCGGATACACCCCGCTTGTGGCTGAAGATATCGCGGAAGCCGTACGCTGGGTTACTACCTTGCCGCCACATGTTAATATCAACGATATGGTAATTATGCCTACGGCACAGGCAAGCCCCGGCTATTTCCATAAAAACCTTTGATCTTAATAGCTTTAAATCACAACCGCAGGCACATGCCACGTGCATTGTTTATAACTTCTTTGGCAACAGACATGTAGAATTGTTAATATATTGTTATCTTTACATTCTATTGCAAAACTCAAAGCTGCTTTATGCAAGACGTTACCCGCTTATTTGACATCCTGCCGCATTACCTTCAATCATTTAAACCAAAAGATGATGTGCTGGCAGGCAAGGACAACGGAAAATGGATAAAATACTCAATTACAGATTATATTTCCCACGCTGATCATATCAGCTATGGTCTGCTACATCTGGGCATTAAGCCAGGCGATAATATTGCTACTATTTCGGGCAGCCGCCCGGAGTGGAACCTGGTTGATATGGGTATTCAGCAAGCCGGTGCCATTCATGTACCCATTTATCCCACCATCAGCGAAAGCGATTATAAATACATCCTTGATCACGCCGGGGTGAAGGTGATTTTTATCTCGGGCCGCGAAATTTACCGTAAGATAGAACATCTTATAACCGACCTCCCCGGAATTATTGCAGTATACGCATTCAAAGAAACAGAAGGCGTCCAGCAGCTGGAAGAACTGATCAGCCTTGGCAGGCAAAACCCACAGCCCGAAAAGGTGGAAAGCATAAAAGCATCTATTAAACCCGACGACCTGGCTACGATCATTTATACCTCGGGAACCACCGGCAACCCAAAAGGTGTTATGCTCACGCACCATAACATCATTTCCAATTTTAAAGCCGTAAAGGACATTCCGCCGGTTGGTGAGGATGGACGCGCACTGAGTTATCTNNTATTACGCCGAAAGCCCTGTTACGGTGGGCGACAACCTGCGCGAGATTAAACCTGATATTTTTACTACTGTACCCCGTTTGCTGGAAAAGGTGTACGAAAAAATAATCAATTCGGGCCGTAAACTCAAGGGGGTGAAGAAGATGATTTTCTTCTGGGCTGTGAACGTAGGCATGCACTATGAACTGAACAACGCCCGAGGACCATATTACGCGTTAAAATTAAAAATCGCCCGTAAACTGGTTTTCAGCAAATGGCAGGAAGCCCTGGGCGGGAAACTGAAAGTAATTGTGAGTGGTGGCGCAGCCCTGCAACCCAGGCTGGCGCATATTTTCTGGGCTGCCGGCATACCGGTGCTCGAAGGCTATGGGCTTACCGAAACATCGCCTGTAATTGCGGTAAATAATTTTGATGAAAACGGTGTTAAATTCGGAACCGTTGGACCGGTACTTAAAAATACCCAGGTAAAAATTGCCGACGACCACGAGATTTTATGCAAGGGACCAGGCGTTATGCTCGGATACTACAAAGAACCCGCGCTCACTGCCGAAGCCATTGATAGCGAAGGATGGTTTCACACCGGCGATCTGGGAAGGATTGAAACAGAAGGCCACCTGAAAATTACCGGGCGCAAGAAAGAACTCTTTAAAACTTCTTTCGGTAAATACGTGAGCCCCGAAATGATTGAGAACAACCTGAAAGAATCAGAATTTATAGATACACTGATGGTTGTAGGTGAAAACCAGAAATACGCGGCAGCCATCGTGGTTCCCGATTTTGCCCACCTCCGCTCCTGGTGCCAGATCAAGGGCATTCCATACACTTCGAACAAGGAAATGATTGAAATGGAACGTATTAAAAAACGTTTCCATAAGGAAATACATAAATACAACAAACACCTGGGCGCCACCGAACAGATTAAAGCCTTCGAACTGCTGCCCAACGAATGGACCGTGGATTCGGGCGAACTTACGGCAACACTTAAACTTCGCCGCAGCTTGATCAGTGAGAGATATAAAACCGAAATCGAAAAACTTTTTGAATAACCGGAGCAATAATTCCCGTCCGCTCCGGGTGTACGGGAATTATGTTTGCTTCATTCACAATATCAGCAGATTACACCCTTTTATTTAGTATATTAGCACTTTATTCTTTCATCAAAAAGTTAGACCGATGGACGGAGTAACCCGCATTTTCGATCTGCTTCATGTAACCGGGCTTCATGTTAAAGCCGGAGAGCCTGTATTTTGGGGGAAGAAGAACGGTGTAATTTACACAGCCAGCAGCGCGGAGTACCACCGGTACAGTTTTACCCTGGCACACGCATTGCTGGGGTCGGGCATTTGCCCCGGCGACAGAATTGCCACCATTATCAATAACCGCCCCGAGTGGAATTATTTCGACATGGCCATCGGCCTGGCCGGTGCAGTGCAGGTTCCGGTATATCCAACCATCAGTNNCAACCATACAACAAATACCGGGTATAAAACTGGTTATCGCCGTCGACCCGGTTGAAGGATTATTGAGCATGGACGAAATGCTGCAGAAATACAGCCCCATGTACCCGGCAACACAGGTTCACGAAATCGCCCGGCAAATTAAACCTGCCGATCTTTCGTCAATCATCTATACCTCGGGCACTACCGGTCGGCCCAAGGGAGTTATGCTTTCGCATGCCAACCTGGTAAGTAATTTTACAGCGCTTTCGGGTATCCTGAGCCAGCAACCTGCGCACAGGGCTGTGAGTGTTCTGCCCTTATGCCACATTTACGAACGCATCCTAAACTACACTTACCAGCTGTCGGGTACATCCATCTGGTATATCGATGGTTTCGAAAACCTGCAAGCCGGCCTTGCCGAAGCGCAGCCTGGAATTTTTTGCGCTGTTCCGCGCATCATGGAAAAACTTTTTGATGCTATTATGGCCAAAGGCCGGAATTTGAAAGGTTTCAGCAAGCTTATATTTTTCAGGGCCATAGCCATTGGGCAACATTATGAACCAAATCGCAGATTATCATTTATCTACAAGCTTGAACTGGCGTTGATGCGCAAACTGGTTTTCAGCAAATGGCACGAAGCATTAGGTAACAAGCTGGTGACTATTGTTTCGGGGGGTGCCACCCTTAACCCGCGCATTGCACGCATTTTGTGGGCTGCGGGGTTTAAAGTGATGGAAGGATACGGACTTACCGAAACATCGCCAGTGGTTGCCGTAAGTAATTTTCTGCCCGGCGGTGTACTTATTGGCACTGTTGGGCCGGTGTTGCCGGGAGTTGAACTGAAGTTTGCCGCCGATGGCGAAATACTAGTGCGTGGCCCCGGGGTAATGATGGGCTACTACAACCGTCCTGAACGTACCGCACAGGTAATTGATACCGAAGGGTGGTTCCATACCGGCGATATCGGGCAAATGGTCGACAACAAATACCTGCAGATTACTGACCGGAAGAAAGAAATATTTAAAACCTCGGGCGGGAAATACATCGCCCCGCAGGTAATCGAAAACCGCTTTAAAGAATCGGCATTTATTGAGCATATCCTGGTAGTGGGCGAAAACCGCAAACATCCTTCAGCCCTCATTGTGCCTGCTTTTGATTACCTGCGCAACTGGTGCCGGGTAAAGGAAATGCCACCCTTGTCCGACGAGGAAATGATCTGCCACCCGCGCATCCTGAAAAGGATTGAAGATGAAATTGCTGAAATAAACCAGCATTTCGGGCATCATGAGCAGATTAAAAAATGGAAATTTATCAGCGGGAAATGGACTTACGATTCGGGCGAACTGTCCCCTACCCTGAAACTTCGCCGGCGGTTTCTGAACCAGAAATATGCTGAGCTGATTGAAGGGATGTATGGAGGTAATGGGACGTGAGATGTAGGATTGTGGATTGTGGATTGCGGAATGTGGAATGTGA
>DGQJ01000129.1:2738-3460 GCA_002389705.1 Bacteroidales bacterium UBA4417 | reverse complement strand
AGTGTAAAGCCTCCGGTTGTAAATTTCATCCACGGCTGAATATTAGGGCCGGTTCCGATCTTAGACCCGCGCCATACATATGAACTAACTACATCAGCTCCCAAAGAAAAAGGAGATTTTTTTTCCTCTTCCTGCGCATATACTGTGAATGAAGTTGTAACAACCAGCAAAAGAACAAAAGCAAGTGTTGAGAATAAATTCGTTTTCATAGTTTCTAATTTTCGTTTAACATCATTTTTACTAATTGCAAAAATATACAATATTTAGTTGTACCCCCATATTTTTTTAATCATACCTTACTTTTTTATTGTTTTTACATTTATACCCCCATTATTTTTAATGTTATTTGAATTTTTTATGTATTATTTTTCTCTTCCCGCTATTCAGTTAATTTATAATATTTCGACATTTGGTATGACAATTTACGCGAAAGTCGAAATTTGTTCTTAAAGTACGCTGCCTTTTTTCGATACAGCAGGATGCTTTTCAACCTTTTGGTATAAAAATGCTGGCAGACAGTTTATCCGGAGCATGTTTTTAAGAATAGATACTCCAACTTCAACCTAAAACCCTAATTTTACACAGTAATAATTAAAAACCATGCTGGCCGAACTTAAACAGGTAACAAAATATTACGGGCTACCAGGCTCAACTCAGGGCAGAAAGGTGCTGCACGAAATTTCATTACAAGTAGCCGAAAACGATAAAATCGCAATTGTTGG
>DGQJ01000129.1:0-2686 GCA_002389705.1 Bacteroidales bacterium UBA4417 | reverse complement strand
TTTGCTGCCGCAGCTTACACTGCTGGAAAACATATTGTTGCCTCTTTTGCCGCAAAAAGATAAAATTTTACAAAAAAGAGCACGTGTACAGGCTTTACAACTCATTGACCGGGTAGGGCTTTCGAAACACCTGCACAAATTCCCGGCTCAGCTTTCGGGCGGAGAGTGCCAGCGAACTGCTGTTGTCCGTGCGCTTATCAATAAACCAAAACTACTGCTTGCTGATGAGCCCACCGGCTCGCTCGATGCGGCCAATGCCTCGCAGCTCGCCGACCTGCTTGCTGAACTCAATAAAGAACAAGGCGTTGCTATGGTAATTGTGACCCATTCCATGGAATTGGCAGGCAGATCCGATAAAATATACCGGCTGCAGGAAGGAAAACTAATTGCCGGGAAACCATAACATTTGAGCAATTCATTTAACCATTCTGACATAATTAAAACTGGGCCTGAACCCGGGCAAAGCCCCACCAAGCATCTCAACTAAAAATTTCAACCTCATTAAATTTAATTTCCCGGAAACAAGATTTAATACCCTTACCCAACAATGTCAATTACCAGGCTACTCATCCGCAATTTACAATATTACCGCAAATCGTGGCTAAGTGTACTCGCCGGAGCGGTTTTAAGTACTGCTGTACTCACAGGTGCCTTAATCGTCGGCGATTCGGTTCGCTACAGCCTAGGCCAGCTGGCGGTTACACGGCTTGGTAAAATCCACTATTCCATTCAGCCTGGCAATCGTTTTTTCAGGCAACAGCTGGCAGCCGAACTTGCCGGACAAACCCGGGGCACGGTGGCTGCAGTACTGCAACTCGATGGTATAGCAGGCAACACCGATAAACAAAAACAACTGAACCGGGTCGAAGTACTTGGTATTGACAATCAGTTTTTACGATTGTGGGATTCTGCGCCCCAGCTGCCTGCAGAAGACGAAGCCATTATCAGCAAAAATACAGCCTCCAAACTTGATCTGCATCCCGGTGATGAAATACTGCTCAAAATCCGGAAACAACTAAAATCCTCTGATAATGCACCCTTCGTTTCGGAAAAAGAACCCCTGGTGGCGTTTCGACTGAAAATTACCTCAATTGCCGGAGATGAGCAGATGGGGCGCTTCAGCCTGATGACTAACCAGTCGGCACCCTATAACATTTTTGTGAACCAGGCTGCGCTTGCCCGCAAAGTTTCACTGAAAAATAATGCAAACCTGCTGCTGATTGCTGATCCTGTAGACGGACTTTTATCGGAACAGAGAGTGGATTCGCTTGTTCGCAGGTGCTGGCAACCCGAAGACATAGGTTTACAACTGTATACACTTGTAGAAAAAAACACTTTTGAGTTCCGGTCGGATCGCATATTTATCGATGAAAACACAGCATCGGCCATACAGAAGTCCATACCTGGTGCCCGGCCCATATTAACCTACCTGGTAAACGACCTTTATACAAAAAGCAACGCCACCCCCTATTCATTTGTTACAGCGACTGATTTGCCGGATTACCTCTTATCGGATCATGAGATCATAATAAACAACTGGCTTGCTGCCGACTTAAATGTGAAACCCGGCGACTCCCTGGGCCTGAAATATTACAGAATGGGCGCTTTGCGAAGGCTTACCGTCGACAGCGCCCGCTTTTGCATAAAACATGTTGTACCCATCACTAACCCGATTTTCGACCGTACGCTGATGCCCGATTTCCCTGGTATGTCGGAAGCCGGCAACTGCCGCGACTGGGAAACCGGCGCCCCTGTAAACCTCGATAAAATAAGAGATAAAGACGAGCAATACTGGAACCGCTATCGCGGAACGCCAAAGGCTTTTATTCCCATGGCTGCAGGGCTCCGAATCTGGAATAATGCCTTTGGAAATACAACGGCAGTGCGGTTTACAGCCGATACAGCCGCTATCAAAACCCTGGAAACCCAGTTAATGTCGGAACTAAACCCTTCCGAAAATGGCCTGCGTTTTATTGATGTTTACACCGAGGGGAAAAACTCAGCTGCCCATTCAACTGATTTTGGAGGACTTTTCCTGAGCCTCAGTTTTTTTATTCTTACAGCTGCATTGCTCCTCACGGCATTGTTATTCTCGCTTCATGCCCAAAAACGTAAATCCGAAACCGCCATAATGGCTGCCATAGGATTCACTAAAAGAGAGATTATCCGGATTCTCTTCTCAGAAACTTTAATAATAATTATGCTGGGCAGTATCCTGGGTACCATTGCAGGTGTGTTCTATAATAAGCTGATCCTGGCTGGCCTAAACACCTTGTGGAACGAGGCTGTCAGGACCAACATGTTGCAAATGCATGTTCAGCCTACAACCTTGATTACAGGTTTTGTCGCCGGCGCGATAACGGCTATGCTTTCCGTTTTGTATGGCCTGTTTCGCAACTTCCGAAATCCATTATCCGAAATGGTGAAAGGTACATCCTTGTTAGGCCAGGCATTCCGGCCGGCAAACGGAAGAGCAAGCCTGGCACTGGCTTTACTCATTGCAGTTTGTGCGCTGGCAGCAATCATTTATTCCCTGCTTTCGGGTGAGGCCGACCAGGCAGAAATGTTTCTTACAGCCGTCGGATTATTTATGCTTTCGGGAATTGTGTTCCTTTTTTATGCGCTACAGCATTCAGGAAAAAAAACAAATGGATCGGGACCGCAGCTTTTTATGATGACCTTGCGG
>DGQJ01000067.1:21832-24212 GCA_002389705.1 Bacteroidales bacterium UBA4417 | reverse complement strand
AAGGAACGCCGCAAATTGATCCTGGTGGCCAGGGAAACACCCCTGAGCCTTATCCATATCAATAATATGAAAACCGTTACCGAAGCAGGAAGCATCATTTGCCCGGCCACACCTTCGTTTTACAGCCGCCCGGAAACCATGGATCAACTTGCGGCAACGGTTACCAACAGGGCACTGTCGCTGGCTGGATTAAAAATTGACGGGTTCAGCTGGGGCGCGAAATAAGTTTTACGGTCATCAAATTTCCCCTTAATCTCCTGTTATCTGACTCTTTGTATTTCACCCTCTCACCATTTCACCCATTCTCCCCTTCTCCTTTTCTCCCCCTCGCAACTACCAATCCACAGCCTTCCGCTTCACAGGCATGGTCATGCATCTGCATCCGCCACCGCCGCGCGAAAGCTCTGATCCGTCGATGGTTACAACATATTTGTTATAGCTTTTGATATCAACTTTATTATTAACCACATCGCTGGCTTTAATAACAGCATATCCGTGGCGGTTCATTTCTTCGATGGTATTCACATTGCGGCCATAGCCAACCACTTTGCCGGGAGCCACTGCAAAAAAATTAGCCCCGCTGTGCCATTGTTCGCGTTCCTGTATCATGCTGTCGCGCCTNNTTTTCAACCTCCCGGATCGATTTCACTTTACCATTATCAATATGGATATGGATGGTGAGGTACCGGTTGGGTTGTAAAATGAGGGGTTCGTACACCATGCACTGGTGCCGGTCGAGGAGGGTAAATACCATGTCGAGGTGTATGAACGACTCCGGCGTGTACGGCAATTCCTGCACGATGATATGGCGCTGAACCTTCTTCTCCTTATAATATTCGAGAATAAAATCGATACCCTGCGATGTGGTTCTTGTACCGGTTCCGATCAGCAGAATGTCCTCCCTGGCTACCAGGAAATCGCCGCCTTCGAAACTGAACTCTTTGCAGAAATGCTTGCTTTGTTCAGGTTGTATGGTTTTTACGCCAAAATCGGGATGATTGCGGAAAATGGCATCCATAATGATGGACTCCCGGTCGCGGATACGGCTGTACATCCTGCTGATCAGCACTTTGTTAAGCAGCGCCACCGAAGCATCCCGCGTAAAGAAAAAGTTGTGCAGCGGTTGAATGGAATACCTGTCCTTTGACAAAAAGCGTGTCAGGTTATCCTTACGCATTTCAACGCCTTCAATCAGCAAGGTTGAAAGCTTTTCAGGCCTGATGTCCATAAGTTCGGCTATCGTGTATTCGTTAAGCCGCTCTTTAGCTGCAATAGCTTTCAGCAATTCCGACCTGTGCTCAGGATTCTGGATCACCGTCGAAAGCAGGTCTTTAACTTCAAAAGTTTTGGTAACTTTCGACAGGAAGCCTTTAAACTGGTTAAATTCTTTAAGGGCAACCGACAGGTTTAAGATATCGCTGTAAAGCGCTTTGCGCGAACTGTCGGGAGTCATGTTTTCAACTTCGGGACCCGGGGTATGAATAATAACGCCTTCTAGTTCACCTATTTCGGATCGGATATCGACTTTTAGTGGTTTTTCCTGTGGCTGCATGGGAGGGAGAGAAATTATGTTTATTATTATCTGATGGGCACCTGAGTGCCGTAGTAACTGGTGCTTTAGTTTAAATTCTGAAACCGGAAAATTTTAACGCGTTCCCGAAAGGAAATCGATATTCCGTTTCAGGCCGGCAAATTTAGCTCTTTTTACGGCTGATTTTCTAAAAATGCTCTTAAACTGCTCCGGCCCCATTTCTTCCCAATCTGTCGCAGTAAGTTCCCTCAGGTTGGCAAGCGGCGCAAAGGCAGGTTCGTCATGTGGCGAGGCATACCGGTTCCATGGGCATACCTGCTGGCAGATATCACAGCCAAATATCCATTTGTCGTATTTTCCTTTAAAATCAGGGTTGATTTCACCTTTGTTTTCGATGGTAAGGTATGATATGCACCTGTTTGCATCAACCACCCTCAGATCGGTAATGGCCTGGGTAGGGCAGGCATCCATACACCGGCTGCAGTCGCCGCAATAGTTTCCACCCATGGGTTTGTCGTACTCCAGCACCAGATCGGTAACCAGTTCGCTAATGAAAAAATAGGAACCATTGCGTTTGCTGATGAGCATGCTGTTTTTACCGATCCAGCCCAGCCCGGCTAGGGTAGCCCAGGCCCTTTCAAGCACCGGGGCTGAATCCACAAACCCGCGTATCGTTATGCCGGGAACCTGATCTTTCAGTTTTTGTATCAGCACATTAAGCTTTTCGTGGATCACCTCGTGGTAGTCGTTGCCATAGGCATAGGCCGAAACCAGGTAGGGAGATGTGTCGTCCATCCATTGTGCCGGCGAATAATTGTAAAGGAATACAATAACCGATTTTGCATTTTC
>DGQJ01000067.1:20564-21823 GCA_002389705.1 Bacteroidales bacterium UBA4417 | reverse complement strand
GAAGGGGCAATTCCGTAGGCAGCAAATCCCAGGCTGGCAGCTTCCTGCTTGATGTAGGCCGAAAGTTGCTCTTTGGTATTCATGTTTGAAAATCTAAATTTATCTTATACCCAGTTAACAGGAAAGTAGAATGGAACTTTTAAAAAAAAGAACATTTGAACTATGGGACATCTGAAATCAGAATCATCTCCCACTCACCCAGTCGCCCAGTCCTCCCTTCTCCCTTTACCCCCTCAACTCGCCCTCCTCATTCATCTTGTCATCTAAAACAACTTCCCTACATCCGGTCCCTTAAACCTTCCCAGGTGGCTGTATGCTTTTTCTGTTACCTCGCGGCCGCGGGGCGTGCGCATCATATATCCTTCCTGGATCAGGAAAGGTTCGTACACTTCTTCAATGGTTCCGGCATCTTCACCTACTGCGGTGGCAATGGTGGTGAGCCCTACGGGGCCGCCTTTAAATTTCTGGATGATGGCGCTCAGTATGCGGTTGTCCATTTCGTCGAGGCCATTTTTATCCACTTGTAAGGCTGCCAGGGCATATTGGGCAATGGCCAGGTCGATGGTTCCCGTGCCTTTAATTTGTGCAAAATCGCGTAAGCGGCGCAGCAGCAGGTTGGCAATACGGGGTGTTCCGCGGCTGCGCCTGGCTATTTCGTTGGCAGCATTTTCGTGAATAGGTACCCTGAGTATGCCGGCCGATCGAACAATAATTTTCTGCAGTGTTTCGGCATCATAATACTGAAGCCTTGCATTAATGCCAAACCGCGAGCGAAGCGGCGCTGTGAGCAATCCTGAGCGGGTGGTAGCCCCGATCAACGTGAAAGGATTGAGTGTAATCTGCACACTGCGTGCATTGGGGCCCGATTCAATCATGATATCGATCTTGAAATCTTCCATGGCCGAGTAAAGGTATTCTTCCACTACAGGGCTTAAACGGTGAATTTCGTCGATAAACAATACATCATTGGTTTCGAGGTTGGTAAGTAAACCTGCCAGGTCGCCGGGTTTATCGAGTACCGGGCCTGAAGTAATGCGGATATTAACGCCCATTTCGTTGGCAATAATATTCGAAAGGGTAGTTTTCCCCAGGCCCGGGGGGCCATGAAGCAACACATGATCCAATGCTTCGCCACGCTGCGAGGCAGCAGCTACGAATACCCTGAGGTTTTCGACTATCCCCGGTTGTCCTGCAAAACTGCCGAAATCGAGGGGGCGGAGTACCTGCTCAATTTCTTTTTCAACAGGAGTAAGGTGTTC
>DGQJ01000067.1:0-20528 GCA_002389705.1 Bacteroidales bacterium UBA4417 | reverse complement strand
GAATGGTCTGTTGATATGCCAGCGTATTAGTGCTTTGCCGGTAACAGATTGGGTTAATTGATAAATATCAGGTGCCGCCTTATTCTACCTATTGTTATTATTTATACATTAGCAGAGAATTTAAATATTACTGTGGTTATGAAAGACATAGTTGTAGCTATCGATTTTTCAAAAGGTTCGTTGCATGCGCTTGAGTATGCAATTGAACTTGCTAACCTCACACATGCCAATGTTACCATGGTGTGGGTTGACAATGTCAGCAGTAATGAAACTGCATATGCCAGTGAGTCGAAGGAATTGCGTAACGAGGCTAAAGGAAATTTTGACGAGGTAATTGCGACCTATAAGGATAAACTTGTGCATGGCAAATTTATTACGAAAGTTCGCAAAGGGCGTGTTTACCAGGAGCTTGCCAACTATGTAAAACAAAATGACTGCTGCCTGCTGGTAGTCGGAACTCATGGTACTTCAGGTTTCGAAGAATTCTGGATTGGTTCGGATGCATTCCGCATCGTTTCCAGTATTTCGGCGCCGGTTATCACAGTGAAGTACAATTATGAAATAGAACGGGGATACCGTAAAATCCTGCTTCCGGTATACCATACGGCTCAAACCCTTCAAAAAGTGTCCTTTGCTGCCGACCTGGCTAAGGCTACCGGAGCCGATATCAATATCCTGGCATTGAATTCGAGTGGTATTAAATCAATGGAACGCGTGGTTGACGCCAATGTGGCCAAGGTAAAAAAACACCTCGAGGAAAAAGGTATTAATTATATTGCCGACAGCGTTAACAGTAAGAATATAAGCGCCGACATTATTGAGCATGCACGCGCAATTGATGCTGACCTGATTACTATTATGACGGATATACAGGACCAGGCAAGTTCTATACTCCTTGGGCCCATTGCCCAGCAACTGATCAATTATTCGCCGGTTCCCGTGTTAAGTATACATCCTAAAGACAGTTTTACACTGTAATTGAAAGAAAAATGTCCAGAATTGCAATTCTTGTTGTTGCCATACTCCTGATGCTCAATCGCGTAGGAATGGCGCAAACCCTTTCGCCTGCCAGCGGCCAGGTTACAACCGTGCAGGACGAAAAGCTAAACCAGCTTACAGAACAATACCGCAAAATGAGCCAGAACAATCCGGAGGTGGATGGTTACAGGGTTCAGGTTTTTTTCGATTCGGGAAGTAACTCCAAAAACAAAGCAGCCGGTATTAAGGAAGCTTTCGAAACCGCATACCCCGATGTTAAATCGTATCTTTCGTACAAGGAGCCGTATTACCGGGTAAGGGTGGGCAACTTTCGCACACTCACTGAGGCTGTTGGTTTTCAGAAAAAAATCTCAGCCGAGTATCCCAATTCGTTCCCGGTGAAGGATTTAATTGTGCAATAAAACATATGACCGGCAGTAAGTATTCTGTCTGCCGGCGTGTGTATGAGTTATATGAAAGTACAGAGTTACCTGTACAGCTGAAAATTATAAGCTGTAAACATACTTGAAAACCAAAAAATACGTTACTTTTAACAATAGCTTAAATTAACTTGTTTAGCCTTTCGGATTTCTCTATTTTAGCCTGCCCAATTTCTATCAACCTGTAATATAGTTAGTATATGGCCAATATTATTGCTGCAATCGATTTCTCCGACTGTTCAGTAAATGCGCTTGAACATGCTGTGTCTATTGCTTCGCGTGGTTCTCTGGATGTTCACATGGTGTGGGTTAACAATCCGAGCGTAACAAAAACCACAATCTATTCCGACTCGTCCTCAGGTTTGGTAGATGAAATAAAAAGTCAATTTCAAAAACTGATTGATAAGTACAGCCCCGAACTTCCGGATTCGACCATTGATTACGCTATCCGCGAGGGTAAGATTTATCGTGAAATTATTGATGAAGCAAAAGAAATAGAAAGCCTGTGTATTATCATGGGCACACATGGCATTTCGGGCTTCGAGCAATTCTGGATTGGCAGCAATGCCAACAAATTAATATCGGTATCTCCGTGCCCGGTTATCACCCTGCGTACGGGTGTTGATGCGAAAACCGAAATGAGGGTAATTTTGCTACCGGTCGACAGCACGCTCGATACCCGGCAGAAAGTGCCATTTACGGCTTACCTGGCCCATCTTTTCGATTCCGAAATTTATGTGCTTTCCATTTATGCATCCAAATATAAAAGCATACAAAAGCGGGTTGATTTATATACCGACCAGGTATGTGCCTACCTCGAAGACGAAGGCATAAAATACCATCGCGACGTATTAAGCTGCGATAACCTCACTACCGGAACCATTGAGTATGCCAAACGTATCAGGGCTAATCTCATCAGTATTATGACTGAGCAGGAAACTAGCCCCTTTAACCTGCTTGTGGGCCCCTATGCCCAGCAAATGGTTAACAACTCACCTTACCCGGTGCTGAGCATCAACCCGTTTGATACCATGCAGATGTCGACCCGGTAATAAGTTCATGAAAAAATAAAAAAAGCTCCGTGAAGGAGCTTTTTTTATGCCTGGTACAGGCTTTTTATGATGGAGGATTAATTCCTGTCGATGCAATTCAGATCGGTGAAAGCTTCTTTAACCCTGCTGATCAGTGTTTTCTGGCCTTCGTTGAGCCATTTACGCGGATCGTAGTATTTTTTATTGGGTTTGTCTTCGCCTTCCGGATTGCCGATTTGTCCCTGCAGGTATCCTTCGTTTTTCTTGTAAAACTCCATGATACCTTTCCAGGTAGCCCATTGTGTATCGGTATCAATGTTCATTTTAACTACACCATACGAAATAGCTTCGCGGATTTCTTCCTGGGTCGATCCCGAACCTCCATGGAATACAAAATTGAGAGGCTTCGGGGCAGTATTGAATTTCTTTTCAACGTATTTCTGCGAATTGTTGAGGATTACAGGCTGCAGTTTTACATTACCTGGTTTGTAAACCCCGTGTACATTACCAAACGAAGCAGCAATGGTAAATTTATCACTAACTTTCATCAGTTCTTCGTAAGCATAGGCTACATCTTCGGGTTGGGTATACAGTTTCGAGCTGTCAACGCCTGAGTTATCAACGCCGTCTTCTTCGCCACCGGTAACGCCGAGTTCTATTTCGAGGGTCATGCCCATTTTGCTCATGCGGGTGAGGAATTTTTTACAAATTTCGAGGTTTTCCTGTAACGATTCTTCCGAAAGGTCGAGCATATGCGAGCTGAAAAGTGGTTTCCCGGTTTCGGCAAAGTGTTTTTCGCCGGCTGTGAGCAAACCCTCTATCCAGGGTAACAGTTTTTTGGCTGCGTGGTCAGTATGCACAATAACCGGTACTCCGTACATTTCGGCCATGGCGTGTATATGTTTTGCACCTGAAACAGCACCGGCAATAGCTGCTTTCTCAACATCATTACTCAGGAATTTTCCTGCATAAAAATGTGCTCCGCCATTCGAAAACTGAATGATTACCGGCGAATTAACTTCTTTTGCTGCCTGCAAAATCGCATTTATTGAATCGGTGCCAACCACGTTTACTGCCGGAAGGGCAAAATTATTCTGTTTGGCAATGCGAAAAATTTCCTGAACGCCGTCGCCGGTAATAACACCGGGGGCAACTTTTTGTAACACTTTATCTGACATATTATTATGAATTATTGTGTGATATTTTATTGATTTACAAAGATACATCATTTTATACTTAGCTGTTTTACAAAAACTTAAAATTAAGCGTTCCGCTGATAGGAAAATTTGTCATTTTTCACTGTCAAAATGTAAGAATCCAGCGTCAGGATGTCACCGGTTGAGTGATTTAAATTGCAGATAAAATGGCAGTAAATCAATAAGATAAGAATTTTAAATTCATTTTTTGCAAGTTGGTATTTTTTTTGAAAAGCTGTGATTCGAAAAGTTCACTCACGTTTAACAAATAAAAAAAGGAGGTTATTATGTCACTCATCAAAAGAGACAGTTATTTGCCCACCTGGTCAAATCTCTTTAATGATTTCCTTAACCGTGACTGGTATGATTGGTCAAATCAAAATTTTTCGCTCACCAACACCACTATACCGTCAGTAAACATTAAGGAAACAGAGAACGAGTTCAAAGTCGAAATGGCAGCACCGGGCATGAATAAGGAAGATTTCAATCTCGAAATCCACAACAATGTGCTGACCATCTCATCCGAAAAACAAACCGAAAATAAAACGGAAGACGCCAAAAATGTTACCCGCCGCGAATTCAGTTACCAGTCCTTCAGCAGGTCCTTTACCATGCCTGTGATAGTTGATACGGATAAAATCTCGGCTGCTTATGAAAATGGAATTCTTCGGGTTAACATCCCAAAGAAGGAGGAAGCAAAGCCAAAACCTATGAAGCAAATTAAGGTTTCGTAAACAAAAAACAGCCGGAAACACTCCGGCTGTTTTTTTACCCGTTAGGCTGGGTGTGAAATAGTCTACCAAATCTCTCAAAATATTCAAGATATTGTAAATCAGTGGCATGCTATTTTTCAGGCCTGAAATACAGACACAAAATATTCGTATTGTTACATCAGTCAGTTGTTTTTGATTAGTTTGTCGTGATATGTTTTACAGGTAATTCGGTAACTAACCACGAAAAAATTTAAATTGTTTAAAATTATGCTCAGATTCCGTCCGGTAAGCTGTAACAATTTGAGGATGTCAATCGTCATAGTTGCTAAACAATCAAAAACTATGAAAGAGATCAAACAAAGTATTGCGCTGATCATGCTTGCGCTGGCTTTACCTTTTGTATCAGTTGCACATCCGGCAGTTCGCATCAATGATATTACGGGTAACAACCATGTTATTACACAGAACCGGACGGTTACACCCTATCACGCTATAAAAGTGAGTGGCGGAATTGATGTGGAACTCATGCAGGGCAAGGAGCTGAAATTGCAGGTAGAAGCCGATGAAAACCTGGTACCATTGATACGTACCGAAGTTAAGGACGGGGTTCTGAACATCTATCATGACGAAAACATCCGGAATGCAAAAACCCTGAAAGTTCACCTTACATTTAAGGATATTGATGCGATTACAGCCAGCGGTGGCTGCGATATTGTTTCCAAACAAAAACTTGGCTTTTCAAAACTCAGGCTGGATCTCAGCGGAGGCTGTGATATAAAACTCGATTGTAAAGCTGGTAAGCTCGATTGTGTGATCAGTGGTGGATGCGACGCCGTGTTTACGGGTGAAGCCGAAAACTGCACAATAAATGCCTCGGGGGGCTGCGATGTGAAAGCATCACAATTATACCTGAATAATTGTACCGTTGATGCCAGCGGAGGATCGGATGTTGAAATCAATGTAAAAGGTGAACTGAATATGAAAGCCTCCGGCGCAAGCGATATAACCTATACAGGCAAACCTGCCAAGGTTATGCAAAGTTCGCACGGGGCTTCCGAAATTCATGGCAGGTAAAACTTTACCCTTTTAAGGTATTTCCTTAGAAGAATCGACTGATTACCTGATTCTATATGAGCACAAAACCACTGGCAACGTCATTTATGCCGGTGGTTTTTATTTTTACCTGCTGCCTGTCAGATGTAGTATGTCGAGCTGTGGTAAAGTAATGTGAAATGCCGCTGCCCCCCTGCCAAAAAATATTTATGACACAGCGTTTTATCCTTATTTTTTTTACTTCTGTTGCACATGCCCTTTAATGAAAATCAGGCGGATGCAATGACTGGACTTAGAGCTGGGTTTGACAACACATTGATCCTAAAGCCCCTTGAGAGCTAATATTATCATCAATTTTTTTTATTCTATAAATTGTATCCTTATAAAATCAATCATTGCCTGGTTTATATCGCCGTTCATATTTTCATTATTGCTTTCCAATGTAATTGCAATATTGTGGTTTCCCTTTTTTAAGCCCACCCTTAATGCATTGCTGTAACCCCAGTTCGACCACTCTTCTTTTCCTCGTTGTGGGAATACAACCGCATTAATTGCCTTATCATCTACCCGTAAAGTGCGTATGGCGCATTTATTCTCGGTATTGACTGGGCCATTTCCATTGGAATAACGAAAATCAATGGAATACAAACCATCTTTCTTTGTCTTCACTTTGAAATGAACAACCCTGTTTGCCGTTTTGCTTATTTCGATAAAACCATCACCTGTGAATCCTTTACATGCGTGAGTCGATTTTTCTGCAAAATTTTCAGCCTGAAGAATTTGAACAAATTTCTCATCAACAACCGGTACTGGTTCTGATGCAAATGACTGGTGATTATCTTTATCATAGGCAACAACCTGGTATTCAGTGTAAACATCCGGCTTTGCTTCAAAGGAGGTCAATGTAGTAGTTGCAACGAATTTCCCATTAGCTAAAATTGTATATCCGGCAGCCTGTGCAATAGGTTGCCACGTAATTGTACGGTTTTCGAGTTTTGTAACCGGGGCCGGCAAAGTGAAATATACTGGTTGGTGGTTGGTAGTGGAGCCGACTGGCTGCTGATTGTCCAGTTCTATTCGGATGCTATGTCTACCGGAAATTGTTGCCGGAATTTCGAAGACCGGAATTTTCTTTCCATCCATTTCAAATGAAGCAATTTTGCTTCCGTATCCATTTAGTTCAATATCCAACACAGCATTCTGGTATCTGAAATTTGTCAACATTCGCTTGCCTTGCATTGATTTTGGAACAAAGGGATTAAAGGTAAGCTTGCTTTCTTCGAACTTGATGCCAAATAAAACCTTATGAACCAAGCTAATATTGCCTGATAAGCTCCACAACATGATGCTTGAGTTAATTTGTGTGCCACTAAAATCACCGGTTTCGGCAACAAAGTTTTCTTTGTTGGTTAGAAACATGGCAGCAGGACGATAAATGGCGCTGATGCTTTCCAAAACTGATTTTTCATTTCTTGTGCTTGCAGCAGCCCACATCCAGTAGGTTTGCACAAAAGGCCATACCGCATTGTTATGATAGGGCGGTATATTTGGAATTTCAGGATAGATACATGGAATACCAAATGAAGTAACCGGGGTACTGGAAACGATTTTTTGAGCCTTCTGTTCATCTGCAATCCCAAACAGAATACATAAGGCTTCTCCCAGGGCTTCGGAACGGGGTGATACAATTTTGAAGTTCCGTCCGTAGATAAACTGCGCATAATATCCTTTCTCGGGCAACCACAAATATTGATTAATTCCAGCTTTAATCTTTTCCGCGATCAGTTTGTGTTTTTCAGCGACCTGAATCTGATTCAAAGATGTTGCCATTTTTGAAAGAATCATATTTGCCTGAAAATGTACAGCATTCGTGCCCAGGCATTCGCTTTCGAAAATATCAGCGGGCTGCATCCATCGGGGGTAGGTTTGTTCGCGCCAGTCGAGGAAAGATGATTCGCCTTTAACCAACCCGGTTTCCGGGTCATAAATAGTTGCAAGGTCATCATCTATTGAATTCTTTATAATTTCATATGCCTGTTGCATCCAGTCTTTATTTCCGGTAGCATTATATATTTCCCATGCAGCAACAGCCCATATCATTCTGTCGGTACTCACCGGCCAGGCTCCTCCCGTGCCGGTATCCTGGATAATTCTTTTGTTTTTATTTACTTTGCGCAACAGGCTTTTGATGGCAACTTTTGGCTGCAGGTAAGCCATGGACAGGATAATGCTGTAACTCACATCCCGTGTCCATACACCGCTCCATTCCTTACCGGTACGAAATGTACTATCGGATTCTTTAGCCTTAAGCATTTCTTCGAGTGACAGGTTATAAACAGCATCAGACAACTGGAAATCCGACTTGTATTGAGGAAAAGCGGAAATATCACTTGTTAATTTCCATTTGGCATCTATATGCTTTTCGTCAGATTGCTTATTGAGTATTAATGTTGTCTCAAAAATTCCATCGCCGTCAGGGTCTAGGAGTTGCAGGTCAGGATTGTTTTTCAGGTTATTAAAGTCCCAGATCAATGGTGCTGAGCCCCCGGCGATATAGACCCCTTTAAAATCCGACTGGTATAACTTTTCGCCATTATACAGTGTATAGAACCCCTTCTCTTTAAAGGCTTGTAAAACTTCACGCATGTCCAAACGAACATTCCAACGTGTGTTTGGCAGCAGGTTGGTTCCTTCTGCCTGCGGTATAGCATGTACATATTGTTTTCCAAAAACGACAGTTGTGCTGCAAGCTCCGTTTGCAGGCTGAAGGGTTGCCAGGTGATCATTACCTGAAATCATTTCGTTATCCTGCAGATTTATGCTGAATTTGAAACTGATTGTTGGGCTATATTTGTCAGCATCCGGACTTCGATAGTCAGAGGTCATTTCAGTTGCTGAAATGGCCCTTGCTGTGAAATCTGCTTGTTCGACCCTGTTGTTATATATAGTGTACTGGTCAGATTTATAAATTACTTTATCATCTTTGGTTTGCGAAAATACAAGGGTGTGTAAGCCGCACAGTATCATTGATATATAAAAGCATTTTGACTGCATTCGAATTATTTTTTGATGAATATATGAGTAGCAATTCCGTTATCGGGTAGTTTAACCCAGCAGGTATTGGAAGCTTTATCCCAGCTCCAGGAAGGCTTATCAGAGATTTCGTACCAGCTTTTTTCAAGTTTATCCAGGCTTGTGGATTTCAGTTTGCCTGTATCAACCAATACCTCCCTGGGTGCTTTGTCGAGGTGTATCCTGATCCCCAAATTCCTGTTTGGTTCAGTGCTTTTCATGCCCACCTGGTGCTGAATAATGCTAAGGTCCCAGGCTTCTTTTTGGGAGAAGCAGGTTATTTCTGTTCTGCGGCAACTATCTTTTTTATAATTATTGGTTTCGCCATCATCTTCATACAGGACAAAGGACGCTGAACGGCCTTGCGAAGCTGGAAAAATTTCGAACCAGATGGGTGCATTCTTCTTTTCTTTTATAAATTGCATAACAGGCATCTGGGGGATTATTGACCCGCTTTTAACAAAAACCGGAATTGTTTCCAGTGAGGTGGGAAAATCAATCCATTGTTTTCCTGGCCACCTGGTTTGAGTATGGTTAAAATCAATCCATTCGCCTTCGGGTAAATATATTTTTTTTGTTGTGCTGCCCGGTTCCATTACAGGAGCAACCAATAGCTCTTTACCAAAAAGAAATTCGGAATTAAGATTGAATACTTCAGGATCGTCCTGGTATTCGAGCATAAGCGCTCTCATTAATGGCAAACCCGTGTCGAAAGCCTGGCGGGCATAAGTATAGATGTAGGGAAACAACCTATATTTCTGTTCAATGGCGTTTTTGCATATTCTCTCAGCTTCAGCACCAAATAGCCAGGGCTCAACCGCATTATTTCCTTCGTGGTGTATGCGGCTGAGGGGATTAAAAGCACCAAACTGCAACCAGCGCACAAATAATTCGCTCATTGCCGGGTAATCCTTTATATCGCCGCAATATCCTGAAATGTCGCAACTCCAGAAGGGAATTCCACCCATTCCGGCAGATAATGCCAATGGAATTTGTGCCCGGAGTTTACTCCAGCCATCCAATACATTGTTTCCATCGCCCGAATCGCCCGACCAGCCGAAGGTGTAACGCTGCATCCCTGCAAAAGCAGCCCGGGTCATTTGAAAAATCCGTTTATTAGGATTGCGTTTTTCGAATTGACTGGTTACAACTTTATCCCATTCCAATCCATAAACATTGTGAATTTCACTGTGCATCCCCAAAAAGTGTTTCATAAAAAGCCGGTCAGTACTTTCCTCATTGCTCCAGGCGGGTTCACCCATATCAGTCCAAAAACCACTCACGCCATCATTAATAGCTTTTTGCTGGTAAGCTCCCCACCAGTCGGCAACCTTTGGATTTGTAAAGTCGACAACACCGCAATTTCCGCCCCAGGGCCAGGGCATGTCGTATGTTTTGCCTGTTCGCATATCGGTAGCAAAATAGCCCAGCGAGTCAGCCTCATTCCATTGCTTTATGTTGTTTTGAGAAATTACAGGATCCTGTGAAACTATCACTTTAAATCCATCTGCATGCAGATCGGAAAGCATTTTTGCCGGGTTTTGATACCTGTCTTTACGCCACTCGAAATCCTGCAAATATTCTGTCCAGCCGATATCCTGGTATATAATGTCGCAAGGAATCCGGCGTTCGCGATATCCTTTTGCAATCTCGCGCGTGAGTTTTTCGTTGGTAAGCAAACCCCGGCATTGTGAAAATCCAAGCGCCCAGTCCGGAGGCATAATTGGTTTCCCGGTAAGTTCGGTGTACCGGCCGATAATTTGCTTGTAGGTAGGGCCATATATAAAATAGAACAGCATTTCACCATCAGGAGCTGAAAACGAATACTGATTTGCAGATACAGTACCGAAATCAAATTCGGTTTTAAAAGTGTTGTCGAAATAAATGCCATAACCAGCACTACTCATAAAAAACGGGATGCTCTTATATAACGGGTCTTCATTTACATCATAGCATGGCTTATCGCTGTTCCACATCCGGAACTTGCTTCCAACTCTGTTGATTGATCCGTTTTTTTCACCAAGTCCATAAATGCGTTCTCCTGGGCGAAGTGTTTTATAGGAGGAAATTTTCGATGAGTCTTTCTCAAAACCACGGTTTTGAAAGTCCTCCATCAGCAGTTTCTGGTATTTGTCGAAAATGCGAATCTGAAACGGTGATTTATTAATCCGTACAATCAGTTCGCCGGTATAAATTTCAAAACTCTGAGGTTGTTCTGAAATATTAAGTCTTTCCAGATCATTCCCTGATTTAATGACAGCGAATGATGCATTATTTCGTATAAAGCCATCGCAATCGTACCAGATTTTAAGAATGCCGCTGCTAATTTGTTCCACCTGTACTTTTATGCCATTTTCGCAGTTGAATATGGCTTTGTTTCCATTAGTTTCGAAGGAAATACAATGGCCCGGCTTATTGTTGACCTGCCCCGAAACTCCTGAAAAAATCAGGGTTATAAAGAAAAATAGAGTAATTACATATTTGTACATCAGGCTTCAATTAATTTGTTAGTATTCAACCACTATCATACTCCAATATTTTAATTGGGGCAGTATGAAACTGACTTTGTTTCCGCTTTGTGTAAAATTTATTGAACGCGAGGCACCCCCGATTAAATCTGGTGATGCCACCCATATTTTTTTAACTGCAGCATCACTTGTAAACAGGAGTTGCGCATCCTTGATTAATGCCGGTGCAGTCTGTATGCCGGAGTTATCTCTCCAATTATTTGTTTTCGAATCCTTAAAGTTAATTAAGTGTATCACCTGCTTATTCCCGAAGCGTTTGCCAAAACATGCAACATATCCTTCCAATGCAGGCCACTTTGCAATTTTAATATTGCCGTCGGGCGAACTTAAAGCAACATCGTTAAAAGTTCCTCCATCGCGTAGCAGGTTTTGATAAGCTACCAGAAAATCATAATAAGTTGTCAGCGATTTTTTCAGATCGTCCTTCATGGCCAGATTGTTATTCGGGAAATACTCCTTAGCAAGCATATGCTCTCCCAACTCGAGATGTGAACCACCAAAGGCAAAAATTACAGCATTGGTCATAAGCACTGAAGGGGTATTAAAATATCCTTTGCTATTGGCCATATCATAATTCATATATGCCGCCAGTACCGTATTCTTTGTATTGTTGCTGTAGGTACTATTTTGTTTAATAAGGTTTGCCAGGTCGTTATAAGTATCGTATGGGCTCCAGACTTCAGTGTAAAGAAAACCGGAAGGCGCTTCGGCAATTCCCTGCTGGCCATATTGCGAAACTGCGTTCATCACGATATCTTTTCCTGGTTCATCAGCTTTTATTGCATTAATAAAAGTTTTGAAGGTTTGAGAAAGATTTAAAAATGAACCATCGTAGGTATATCGCGATCCGCGGTCACCTAGCTGATCCATATGGAATCCATCGAAAGCCAGATATTGATAAACAATTTTGTTCTGACCTTCAAGATACTGCTGCCAGGAAGTATTAGATGGATCAAGCAAATAAATATTGCTCAGAAATGGCCAGGAGAGCGGGTGAAAATCCTTGTTTGTGTGTGTGTTGTCCTTAAAAATGTACCATTCTTTCTGAACACCGTCCAGGTCAGCGTTTTCCCAGGCTCCGTATACCAGGTTGTAGAACATGGTTTTCATATTGTAGCTATGGGCGCTGTTGATATATTTTTTTACAGTATTCAGGGAAACATCGGCATTGCTGATATTTTTCCACGTTTCGGCAGGTCCTGTTCCTGTTAAAGGAAGCGGTTTATGATGTTTATTATGCCAGTCGTAAAACTGGAGACCGTTGATGTGAAAGCGGTTAAGATTTTTAATTGTGCGGGCTATCTGATCATCATTTAATTGCGAAAATTTAGATAAAAAACCATACCTGGGAAATTTTTTCCAATCAGATGAAACATCAATTCCGATGGTTGAATAGATGGTTTCGGTGCCGTTTGTTTTAGAATAAACTTCAACAGTATAGCCGGTGAAATCTGCTGAGGGTGCTTTCCATTTCCAAGAAGGGCCGTTAATGGAAGTTTCTGAAAGTATGGTGTTTAAAAATTTGTACCGGGCTTTTGCCGAAGCTGGTAAAGTGGAATTGTCGATGATAAAAGTTACTTCATCACCAGGTGCATACGAAGCCTTGTCTGTTTCAATGGCGACATTGGTATAAGCGGGTGTTTCCTCATTTTCAGGCGCTGCCGGAGGTGCTGAAGTTGAACTATCGTCGGTCTTTTTACAAGCCGAAAGCAAGCTCAGTACAAAAATTAGAATAAAAAAGCTTTTTAGGTTCATCTGGCAGTTATTAACAACGACGTTTGTTGTATATGAATGGGAGTGAAGGTGTTGAATAGAAATAAACCAAGTGGTTTTTCCTGATAAATGGAAGGCTGCCAAAGTTCTGGCAGCCATTCCATTTGCCAATCAATCAAACCAACCCTCACTTTTTGCTTGAGATACTAATCATTAGTGTTTCAATATTGGCAGTTATAGTATAGTTGCCAGCTACAGTAATATTCCATTTGTTATCGTCAGAAGCGCCACCAACGTGTCTGTACATGTGAGTGTCATCAACGCGCATATACATATCCTGTCCCCAGTCGGTATTCCGGTTTACCGGGAATTTGAATTCCCCGGATTCCATCGGTCCGTTATAAGTGAAAATGCATCCATTTGTAGCGTCTTCAGTCATTTCAATAGCTTTGTCAATACTCCACCCGATAGGTGTGGCACTACCCACCATAAAGAGCTTTGTCCGCACTATGGAAATTGTGTTTTCCATCAGGTTCAGGGTGATCGTATAATGACCTTTTTTTGCTATACTCCATTTGTTATCATCCGAAGCGCCACCATGGTGAAGATACATCGTTGAATCGGAAAGTTTCATATACATATCCTGTCCCCAGTTACCATTGCGGTTTACCGGGAATTTATAATCTCCTGCTTTCATCACACCCGTATATGTAAAGATGTACGGATTATCTTCATCCTGTATCAATTCGGTAGCATTACTTATATCCCAGCCATTAGGGGTAGCGTCACCAACCATGTAAATATTGTCGTATGGAGGCTGGTCGAGTTTTACAGCAGTTACAGTAAGGTCGAGCAGACGCACCGTAATTTTATACACAGCAGCCTCGATGATTGAGAATTTATCGTCGGGTTGACTTTCGGTAGTACGATAAATGATATGATTATCATCAGAACCTCGGTTATATGATGGCAGTAACTGCCCCGAAGTAGTCAGGAATTTATACTGTCCGGATGACAAGGCTCCTTTGTAAACAAACACTGTAGGATCGCCTCCATCTGGTGTTAGTTCAATTGCTTTGGATGCATCCCACCCGTTTGGCGTAGCATCACCGAATATGTACAATTTTTTACTTACAGGTTCATAGGGCGTTACTTTTATGGATACCACAGGTGAGATTTGCTGTGTTTGGGGTGTGGTATTAATTGTTGCGACAACCCGCGCTTCCATATTAAAGGTAACACCAGCAATGGCTCCATATTCCTGGAGCAAACTACTGTTCAGCTGCGACACCAAAAATGATTTTGTATAAACAGCCTTACCCATTTCGAATGTGTGAGGATTTGAAAAATTATTACCTGCTTTATCAACCTGTAAAACATAAGATATCGAGGCCCCGGTTCCATTATTTGTACCAGTAGTCCAATTAAAGGCTACTGCTACTTTAGCATCATTTTTCTGTAACAGACTTATATCAGCAGATGTTGACGAAAGGGTAAGTTCTCCAGCCAGTTGAATATCATTACTTTCTTCTTTCTGGCAGGAAATAAAGAAGATCATCATACCTGTTAGTGCAATGAAGGAGACACGGCTCACTGCATATTTAAGCACTTTTAAACGTTGAACAGGAATCCTGAATATGTTGTTTTTGTTCATTTCGTTCGATTTTTTTCTAGTGAAAATTATTGGTTACCTGTCACTTGTATTAATACCCGGGATTTTGGGTAAGATTAGGATTTGCATCACGTTCCTTTTGCGGAATAGGGAAAAGCAGGTATTTCTGAATCATGTTTGATTTCCCGATCGAATGCAGGAAATCAATGGCATATTGTCCATTGTTTACCCTGATGAGGTCGAACCAACGCTGCCCCTCGAAGGCCAGTTCCATGCGCCTTTCGTGTAATACTTTTTCGCGGAAAGCTTCTTTTGACAAGCCTGTTACCGAAGGTAGCCCGGCCCTGTTTCGAACATCATTCAAAGGTGATTCGGCTTCAGTGGTCTTTCCCAGTTCGTTCAGCGCTTCTGCTTTCATTAAAAGTACATCGGCATAACGAAGCACGGGGAAGTTCATAGGACTATTGTCGTAGGAAGGCGAAATGGATTTTGAAACAAGGAATTTACGAAGGTTGTAATTTGTCATGGAATACGATTTTTGATAATCTTTTCCATCAAACTGAGGGCAGCCCTGGTAAAAAACTGTAACATCTTTTCTTTGATCACCTGGTTCGTAAGCATCAATGAACTCCTGGGTTGGCTGGTTCCATCCCCATCCACCTGCTACCATATCCGATCCGCGGGGACCAGTAAATGTGCTGAGCCATGAAGCCTGGTTCTCATTCGACCAGAAATCATATCCTGCATTGCTGGTATACTGTATCTCAAATAACGATTCAACTGTATTTTTATCAGTAGGATCGAAGTTACTGGCGTAGCTGGGATTCAGTGCATAGCCCAAAGCCGTAACATTATTGCAATGTTCAACAACTTTTTGCCAGTTGCCAAGTGTAAGGTGAACCTTTGCCAACATGCCTTCAGCTGCGCCTTTCGAAGCACGGCCTACATCAGTGCCGCTGTAACTTTCGCGTGAAGGCAGCAACTCAACGGCTTTAGTAAAATCTGTAATAATCTGGTTATAAACTTCCGCTTTGGGTGTCCGGAAAGGACGCAGGTCGTCACCGGGTTCAACCGGATTAAGTACCAACGGAACATCGCCAAAAAAGCGCACCAGGATAAAGTAATACTGAGCCCTTAGGAAATATGCTTCACCCAACACCCTGTTTTTAACAGTTTCGCTGATGGCCATACCCGGAACTTTTTGCAGTATGATATTGCACCTGAGAATTCCGGGCCATGGACCACGCCACAAATCAAGCACTCCCTGGTTGTCGGTAGTTGTAACGAAATTAGCCTGATCCTGTGTTTCCTGGCCATCGGATCCTCCACCTGCACCCACTATGCTGTTTCCGGCCATAATATCGGGTGTCCACATGCGCATGTTGTACAATTTAGGCCATTGTAAGGGCTGGTACGCCCCATTTATTGCGGCAATGGCATCTTCCTCGGTTTGGTAGAAATTGGCCGTGTTTATAGAGTATTCAGGTGATTTCACCAAAAAGTCCTTGCTGCAGGCTGTGAAGAGTGTAGCGAAAAGAACGATTGCTAAATATATTCTGTTTTTCATAAATGTCTTTTTTTAACGGTTAGAAACCAATGTTTATACCAACGCTGTAAGTTGCAGTAACTGGATACACATTGTAATCAATGCCACTGGTACCAACTTCGGGGTCAAACCCAGTGTACTTAGTGAATGTATACAGGTTTAAACCGGCAGCATAAACCCTTACTGACGACAAGTGGGCCTTTTCAGTCAATTTGGCTGGTAAGGTATAGCCCAAGGTTAAATTCTTAATTCTTAAATAAGAACCGTTTTCGACATAGCGATCGGAAGGACGTGAGTTTTTGTTCGGATCATTAAATACGGCCCTCGGCATTTCATTGCTGGTTCCTTCACCTGTCCAGCGGTTTAAAGTTTCGGTGGTTTGATTTTGTGCTACCGACATTGCTTCAGTGTATATTCTGTTGGCATTCAGTATTTTATTACCGGCAACTCCCTGAATAAATAAACTGAGGTCGAAACCTTTATAGGTAAATGAGTTGTTCATCGCAAAAATAAAAGTTGGATTGGGGTTACCTGTGAATGCCCTGTCGAGGTCGTTTATAACACCATCGTTATTGAGGTCTTTGAACCTGATATCACCTGCTGATGTGCGGTTATAAGGATCGCTACCTGGCACCTGCACAGCATGATTGTCGACCTCTGTTTGTGTTTGGAATACGCCATCAGTTATAAATCCATAAAATTCATTAACCGGATGTCCAGCTTGGATAAGTGCGAGATTGTAATTCAAACCAATACTTCCGCTTGTCATAGGCACTGTATCATTTAAGCTTTTAACCTCATTCTGGTTATAAGAAAAATTTAATGAAGTGTTCCATGTAAAGTCTCCGGTAAAATTTCTAGAATCAATTGTAAATTCTATCCCCTTATTCTGCATTTTGCCTGCATTTATATAGGGAACATATACATCAGAATAACCTGTTGATACCGGAACCGACATGGGGACAAGCATGTTATCAGTATTTTTAAGGTAAGCATCAACAGTTACTTCAATCCGTGATTTGAACAATGAAGCATCAATTCCTATGTTTGCCTGTTTCTGTTCCTCCCATTGCACATTAGGATTAGGCATCATTTGAGGAACAACGGCATTTACTATTGAATTGTTAAAGTTGTACTTTATAGTCTGTAATGCCGAAGCAAATGAATAATTTCCTATCTCTTGATTACCTGTTACTCCATAGCCGGCACGTATTTTCATTGAATTAATAAACGTGAGTGATTTCATGAAATCTTCATCGGATATACGCCATGCAAGACTTCCTGAAGGGAATAAACCCCATTTATTACCTTCTCCGAATCGTGAAGAGCCATCGTAGCGAATAGTTGCTGTTGCCAGGTATTTCCCATCAAATGTATAATTAGCTCTTCCAATATAGGATAAAAGGGACCAGGAACTGGTGCTTCCGCCCAGGGTTGGCTGTAATGTTCCGTTATCCATCTGCTGAGTAAGATTACTTGCAAATGATTGTTTGGATCCGTTCAGGTAGTGGTAATCATTTTCCTGCGCGCTTATACCCGCCATTAATGCAATGTTGTGCTTGTTAATAGTTTTCTCGTAGTTAACAGTATTATCCCACAGCCAGGTTAAATTTTTGTTGTACTGTTCATACAGGTATGAGTTTTCATTGATGCTCGAGTTCCAGTGATAATTGGGTGCCCAGGTCCGCGAGTTCCAGAAATTTGCCTGCAAACCGAATGTGGATTTGATTTTCAGGTCTTTAATAATTTCGTATTCACCATATAAAGAGCCTATAAGGTTATATCCGTGTGTTGAATTATTCACTGTTTTGGCAAGCCCAATCGGGTTAACAATGTCACCATCCCACATGGGCTGTTGTATGGGGCCTGAGTAATCACCGTTTGGCTGGTATAAGGGTTGTGTGGGTAAAGCCAGCATCGCATTTCGGATACTATAATTTCCACTTGTTTTAATATCGTTGTTAAGGGTAAGACTATTACCAAATTTCAATTTATTAAAAACCTTGGTATCACTATTAAATTGTAATGTCAGTTTTTTATACCCGGTATTCGTAACAACACCATCCTGGCTAAGATAGTTACCCGAAACATAAACGTTCGTTTTTTCGCTACCACCAGAATAAGAGAGTGAAAAATTCTGCATTGGTGCAGGATTGAACAATTCACCAAGCCAGTCGGTCCCTTCACCTAAGGAAGCAGGATCGGCATAAGCAGGGTTTTGTGGAAGGCCTGCATTAGCCATAATATCGTTATGTAAAGCAGCAAACTCACTTGCGTTAAGCATATCAACTACATGAGTGGCATTCTGCATCCCGAAAAAGTAGTTGAAAGTCAGATTCGACTTGTCGCCTTTACCTCGTTTGGTTGTAATAATTACAACCCCGTTAGCTCCTCTTGAACCATAAATAGCAGTAGCTGATGCATCTTTGAGCACCTGCATCGATTCAACATCGTTCATATTCAATGTATTGAGACCGCTCGAAACCGGGACGCCATCGATAACCAAAAGTGGGTTGTTATTGTTTATGGTTCCGGCACCCCGAATCCGTAAGGTCGCATCACTTCCGGGAGTTCCGGAAGATATAACCTGTACACCAGCTGCCCGACCTTGAAGAGCATCGCCGACACTTGGGACAGCCAACGATTTGATATCTTTTGTTGAAACCAGCGAAATGGAACCGGTGAGGTCCTTTTTGCGTTGTGTGCCGTAACCGACCACAACAATCTGCTCCAATTCGGTCATTTCCTGTTCCAGCGCTACATTAAGCTGGGTGCTCTCTCCAACGGTAACCTGTTTGGGCTTATAACCCACAAATGAGAATGCCAGGATAGCATCTTTTGAAGGAACCTGGATAGTAAATTTCCCATCCACATCGCTGATTACTCCTAAACTAGTTCCTGTAATGCCAATAGATACACCAAATAATGGCAATCCATTAGCCGCATCGGTAACTTTACCGGTTACCGAAATTTTTTGTGCCATCAGGTTTCCTGAAACAAGGAGGCACAGGAAAAGTGCACAATACCGGATTAAATTTGAACTGTAATTTTTACTCATTTTGAATAGATTTGAATCATTGGTTAATGGTTAGTGTTGTGTTTATTTGAAGTTAAACTTGGTACAAATCAGGTAAACTGGAATTGGCATATTTGAGTTGGGTGAACGCTAAAGTGTTTTTGATGTTTCCGAAAGCCAAAGCTACAAGCAATAAATACCTTTAAATTTTTGTATACTTAAAATGTAGTCAAATTAGCCTTCCTGCTGTTGTAATTGATTCTTAAATAGTATTATATACAAGATGCTGCATTAAAAAATGTAGTGGATTTATAAAAAAAACAGGGACCTGCTGCTAAGTGGCGGGTCCCTGTTTGTAGAAGAGATGAATCTTTATCGTGCTGAAGTACCTATTTGCATTACCCGATCTTCAAATTCATTTCGTGGACAAATTGCTTTGTTTCGAAGCTTAGTCCTGTAATTGTAAATTGTGGATAAAGAATACCGAAGAAAATGAGATATTTTGACACTATCCTTAATCCCCAGCCGGATCAGGGCAAATATCCGCAATTCAGTATTGAGTAGTTCACCCTGTTTTGGTTGTGTGTCTTCACAATCAACAAGCAGGCTGTTAAATTCCTCAACAAACGTGGGGAACAGTTGGAGAAAAGTGCTGTCGAAATTCGTATAAAATAAGTCCAGCTCATCGTCTATAAACTGCTTCGACTTTATCGCTGCTAGTAAATCCTGAATTTTTCCGGCTGCTGCAGTTTTGTTGAGCAACCGCCGGTACCCGTCCAGTTTGTCAATATACAATGAACACTGATCCATATAGCGGCCAATGTATTCCTCTTTAATAAGGTTAGCTTCAAGTAAAGTTTCGTTGGTGTTATGGAGCTGGTTATTTGTGTGCGACAATTCATGATTAAGCTTGTTTAGCTTCTCATTAGCGTTACTTAGCTCTTTCCGGGCAGCCGAAAGTTTCCTCATTTGCCGGTAAATCAATACTATTGCGATCAGCAGAAACAAAGTCAATACACTGATACTCACTAACGAGGTTATCAATTGTTTTTGCCGGGCTAATGTTTGATTTTGATATGCCTTATCAATAATTGGGAGCATCTGCGTAATCTCGTAAGTCCTCAGGCGGGCATTGCAGAAAAGAGCATCTTCCAGTGATCGCCTGATGTATTTATATGCTCTTTCAATATCTCCATCCTCGTAAAGCAGGAATGCTAGTCGACGCAATGAAATGTATTCTTTATTGGCCGACTGAATATCATGTATGGCTGAAATGGCAAGCCATTGTTTTTCGAGCGGCCTGTTCTTTTTGCCATGATAAGCCAACGATAAACTATATGCGATGATTGCCTTTGTGTGTTGATCATCTTTTATGGTTGGATAATACCTGGTTAGAAGTTCTAAAGCCTCATCATATTTTTCCTGAACTATAAGTTGGTCCGACTTTACCATTATATGTGTGGCCGAACTGGGTGGATTTACAACCAGTAATGAATCGCGATAAGCAGCTGTTAAATAATTATACCTTTTATTTTCCTGGCTCGATACCGTGTAGTCGGCCATATATCCATAAAGCGTGCGGTAAATATGGAAGAAATATGCTTTCAGCTCCGGTGTCTGGTTGATGTTT
>DGQJ01000133.1:6695-6943 GCA_002389705.1 Bacteroidales bacterium UBA4417 | reverse complement strand
ACCAATGTGGGTGCAGGTCTGCCGGTGATTAATGTGCTGCAAAGCCTTATCAACAGCGGCGACCAGGTAAATAAAATTGAAGCGGTGCTATCGGGAACCATGAACTACCTGTTATCGGAATACGACGGAAGCAGGCCATTCAGCGAGCTGGTAGCCTTTGCAAAGGAAAACAGCTACAGCGAACCCGATCCGCGCGACGACCTCAGCGGAACCGATGTTGCCCGCAAATGCCTGATCCTGGCCAGGGA
>DGQJ01000133.1:3889-6643 GCA_002389705.1 Bacteroidales bacterium UBA4417 | reverse complement strand
ATGGAAGTGGATGAAACACATGCCTTTTACAGTCTTCGCGGAACCGAAAACTGTATCAGCCTTACAACAACATACTACCAGCAATATCCCATGGTAATCAAAGGACCGGGTGCAGGCATCAATGTTACCGCCGCCGGGGTTCTTGCCGATATTGTGCGGATAGCCAAAGGGCTGAAGCAAAACATGATTATAAACCGGAAAGCTTTAACNNATGCAAAACCCAACACGGGCCACCGGTATTTTAATAACAAAACGTAAAATATGATACGATATAAATCAGTAACAGCCTTTGCTCCGGCCAGTGTGGCCAATGTAGGTTGTGGTTTCGATGTGATGGGCTATGCGGTTGAAGGCATTGGCGACAAAGTAACGATAACCCTGAATCCCGATGCCGACACCTCGGTAGTAATCCGGCAAGGCGCATATGGGAACCTTACCCCTGCTTTGCGCACCAAAAATACGGCGGGAGTAGCTGTAAATGCATACCTCGAATATGTTGACAACAGCGACCTCAAACTTGAGATCATTCTCGAAAAGAATATGCCTTTAGGCAGCGGCATGGGAAGCAGCGCCTCAAGTTCGGCTGCGGCAGTATACGCCATAAACGAGTTGCTTGGCAAACCATTAAGCACGGCCGATCTTATTCCCTTTGCCATGGAAGGTGAAAGAATTGCCTGCGGCACCGCGCATGCCGACAACGTGGCACCTGCCCTGCTGGGAGGATTCACACTGATACGCAGCTATAACCCGCTGGATATTATCCCGGTCCGTTGCCCGGATGATTTGTATTCGGCTATTATTCATCCGCATATTGAATTGAACACGTCAGATGCCAGGCGGGTATTAAAAAATGAAGTCTCATTTCAGAACGCCATCAGCCAGAGTGCCAATACAGCGGGTTTTATGGTTGCCCTCATCAGGGGTGATTATGACTTACTGAAACGATCCATGTCGGACCTGCTGGCCGAACCATACCGCACGCAATTGATCCCCGGTTTCGATGCGGTAAAAAATGCAGCTATGGGTGCCGGTGCTGTGGGTTGTGGCATTTCGGGTTCAGGGCCCTCGGTTTTTGCGCTTTGCCAGGGCGAAGACCATGCCAGGCAAGTTGCGGATGCTATCAGTAATGCATTCAACAAAATTGGATTACAAAACGAAGCATTTGTTTCAAAAGTAAATGCCCCGGGGACCGTGGTTACGGATTTTCGATAGTTTTGGATCTGAAGATAACCAGCCTGTTTCAATATGCATAATATTTTGTTTCAGGGTTTCAATGTTTCAGGGTTTCAGGGTTTCAGGGTTTCAGGGTTTCAGCGTTTCAAGGTTTCAAAATTTCAACCAATTGATCCTTTTCTTTGACAAAAATTCTTCAAACTCTTCAATCCCTTCAATCTCTTCAATCCCTTCAATCTCTTCAAACCCTTAAAACCCTTTAAACTTGTGAAACTTCTGAAACCAACTGGAACCATCTGAAACCCTTCAAACCCATCAAACCCATCAAGCTTTTCACCCCTCTAGCCTATTTCCCAAATCAAAAAAACAAATCCATGAAATACTACGACATTAAAAATCCTGAACACAAGGTAACTTTGAAAGAAGCAGTTTTGAAAAGCATCTCAGGTGATTCGGGACTTTATATGCCTGAAAGCATTCCTGTACTGCCGGGATCATTTTTTGCGGACCTGCCCGGGATGCAACTGCAGGATATCGGGTTTGAAGTTTCAAAAGCTATGCTGGGCAGCGATATACCAGCAGATGCATTAAAAAAAATTGTATGCGATGGGCTCACATTCCCAATCCCATTGAAACAGCTGGATAAAAATCTTTATGTGCTCGAACTGTTTCGTGGCCCGACCCTGGCATTTAAGGATGTGGGAGCCCGTTTTATGGCAGGGCTTTTCGGGTACTTTCTGCAGCAGGACCACCGCAAGGCTGTAATCCTGGTCGCTACTTCGGGAGATACCGGAAGCGCCGTAGCCAACGCATTTTACAGGCAGGAAGGCATACAGGTTGTAATTCTGTATCCTTCGGGCAAAGTAAGCGGTTTGCAGGAAAAACAGCTTACCACCATGGGCGATAATATCACGGCGCTTGAAGTGGATGGTAATTTCGACGATTGCCAGCGCCTGGTAAAACAAGCTTTCGCTGATCGGGAACTGAACCTCCGGCTGAATTTAACTTCGGCCAACTCAATTAACTTTGCACGCCTTTTTCCGCAATCCTTTTTCTATTTCAATGCGGCAGCGCAAGTAAAACAGCCAGGCAAAAAACTGGTTTTCAGCGTCCCCAGCGGCAATTTCGGCAACCTCACTTCGGGCCTGATCGCAAAAAAAATGGGACTGCAGGTACACAGGTTTATTGCGGCAACCAACAGCAACCGGGTGGTCCCCGATTACCTGAGCAGCGGAAATTATTTGCCCAAACAAACCCATCATACCATTACCAATGCCATGGATGTTGGCGATCCGAGCAATTTCCCCCGCATGCTCGAAATATACGGCAAACAACATAAAGCTCTGGCCGGCGATATTGAAGGCTATTGGTTTACCGACGACGAAACCCGCACAGCCATGACCACATTGCAGGACAAATACACGTACCAGGCAGACCCGCACGGCGCTGTAGCTTTTGCAGGATTACAAAAATGGGGATTGCCTGCAGATGTTACCGGCATTTTCCTTGAAACGGCTCACCCTGCAAAATTCCCCGCCGAAGTGGAAAAATCGACAAAAACCAGGGTTCATATACCTGATT
>DGQJ01000133.1:0-3838 GCA_002389705.1 Bacteroidales bacterium UBA4417 | reverse complement strand
TTTCTGCCCCTTCGAGTTCCATTTTTGCTGCTGTATATAATCGTGGGCCATATCAATACTTTTCAGCGACTGATCGAGGGTTGACTGGGTAAATTCCAATGTTTTCTGCGTGCCTGCCAGCGATTTCTGCGAATACGTTATGAGATCGAGCGACACTTTTTCGGCNNGTACACACCGAATCTTTGCCGGCCAGTGTGGCCTTATGCAGGTTACGGTAAAAACTGTAACGAATGCCGTTTACAAGGTAAACCGAGTCGGTCTCAATTTTAATAGTATCACCCTTCGTAAATAACAGGGGCGAGCCGGTTGATGTATTGTATTGCGGGGGAACAATTTTGAAATTTAAGCTTTGCCCGGAAACTCCCGAAACAATGCAAATCAAAACTGACGACAGAAATAAAAATCGTTTCATACGGTGTCATTTTAAAAGTTAAACTACTGCTGGCTTCCAGGACTCCCTGAAAAGGACAAAAACGTATTACGTGCACCTATCGCTGAAGCAAACACTCAACAATTTCAGATATCAAATTTTTTGGCTGCATCAATCAGGCTATCTTTCGTGCTTTCATTTTTTTTGATTTTAGCCTTAAAATCCTGCAGTTCATTCCAATCGTTGGCTTTCTTTTTCTGTTCTTCAAGTTCGAGCAAATCGCGGTTGGCTTTCAGAATGCGTAATTCATTTTCACTGAACTCAAGTTTTTTCATAACGCCTTCAATAGATTGCTGGGCATTATGCAGGCTATCATTCACTACTTTTACCTTAGCGCTGACATCATTCAGTGTTTTTACTGCATCATTTAATTTGCCGTTACCTGTAAAAACGAAATACAGAAGTACAACCAACATGGCGATAGTCACCATTCCCAAAATTTTATTTAAGTTTGTCATGGCTAACAATTTTTGATGGATAATTACTGATACAACCGATAAATACGAAGCATAAACAGATAGAACCACTAAAAGTTTCACGGAAATATTTTAGAATCAGGCGTTTTGGTTCACTGCAATTAAAATAAAATTACTCAGCTTCCCTGCGTATCTTTGCAGCCTTTACGAAGCAGGTATGAAATTTGAACAATACGAATTAGCTCCCGAGATACAGCAAAACATTGCCGAGGCGGGATTTCGCAGGCCTACCGATATCCAGTTTAAAAGCATTGGCCCCATTTTGCATGGCGACGATGTGCTGGCCATTGCCCAGACAGGGACCGGTAAAACCGCTGCTTTTGCCATACCGGTGATAAGCATACTCCACGAAAAGAAATTTTCGAGCCGCAGCACCGGCATACGCTGCATGGTAATGGTGCCCACCCGCGAACTCGCCCTGCAGATTACCGAAGTGTTTCAGCAAATTGCAAAACATACGCGGGTAAAAGTTTTCTGCCTTATGGGAGGTGTTGACCAGGATCCGCAGATTGCCCGACTGGAACAGGGCGTGGATATTATTGTTTCAACTCCAGGCCGTATGTTCGACCTGGTGAGCCAGGGCCACCTTGACTTAAGCAAAATTGAAATCCTGATCCTCGACGAAGCCGATCATATGCTCGACCTCGGTTTTGTAAATGATATCCAGCAACTGGTTAAAAAACTTCCGCGTAAACGGCAAACACTTTTCTTCTCGGCTACCATCAACCCCTATATTAAGAAAGTTGCCTATTCGCTGGTTACAAACCCGATCCGGATCCAGATTTCGCCCAAGGATCCCGTTGCACGCAATATCGATCATTCGGTGGCATTTATCGAAATGGACGACAAGCGCTTTTTTCTCGAACGGCTGGTAAACGAAAACCCTGAAAGCAAAATTGTGGTTTTTGTGCGCACCAAAGTGCGGGCTGAGCGCGTAAGCCTTGCAATGGAAAAACTAAGCATTAAATGCGAAACCATTCATGGCGACAAGGAGCAAACCGATCGCCTGCAGGTAATGAAACGATTTAAAAACGGCGATTTTAAAATACTGATTGCAACCGATGTAAGCGCCCGCGGTATTGATATTCCGAATGTTGATTTCGTGGTGAACTACGATTTGCCCGAAAAGCCCGAGAATTATGTTCACCGGGTTGGACGCACCGGCAGGGCCGATAAAAAAGGTATTGCCGTTTCGTTTTGCAGCAACGACGAAAAACCACTTCTCAAGGAAATTGAAGATTATATTGGAAAACCCGTTGAAGTGATGGAGATTAAAAAACAGGATTATAAAGAGACCCTGGCTTTTACGGCCGAAACCAAATCGGACTGGAAAACCCTGCTCCGCGAAGCCGAACAGGAAGAAATGAACCGGAAGAAAAGGAAGAAAAAATAAAGATTAGGGATACATGAAAAGGAGCCGTGAGCTCCTTTTTTTATTCATCAAAAATCAAAAAATCGTTGATTGACGGGATAAGTGTAGCTTAACCCGGCAAAAAATACTATCTTTATTTTCTTAAATCGGGGCGGGTCAAATGAAATCAAGTTGATCCTCTCAATTAATTGTTCACCCCTTTAAACTAAAAACCATGGAAACCTTAACAATTGAAATCATCATCATAATAGCGGTTGTGGCTGCTATTGCGGTATTATTGATTATCAGGAATATGAAAGATGAGAAAAAACTTAAGCAAGACCTGATTGAAGAAGAGGAAGCACCATTTAAAGAGGATGACAATGCCCAGGAGGATTCAGAGTCATAACCATACTAAGGAAATCCCGTTTCGTGGTGCGCCTAAACAGTCGGCTATTCCCTGATTTTATAGAAAACTTCGCTATCTCTGAAACCCTGGTTGTGTACAAACTTTTTAAACTGTTTCTTTGACGGAGTAAATACATAGGCCGTGGTATCCTGCGGATACTCGGTAATTTCAACAAGCTGGTCCAGGTCTTCTTTTGTGTTGAGGCTGCTCAAGGTAAGCTGGCCTTTTGCCAGTTCAAGTTTCTGCACCTGCCAGTTTCCGGGCGAATCACTGGTATTCAAAAAATAATACCCCTTGAACTTTTTGAGTACATGCTTTGCATCAATGGCAAACAAAGTATCTGTACCGCTTACAGGTTTTACAATGGAATCCCCTTCAATCCGGATCAGTTTTCCCTTGGCTGTAAGCATATCAAAAAGCGTATCCCCGATGAGTTGCTCAGTACTGTCCATCTGGCTGACATGTATTTTTTCATCGTAGTGGTACGATAAGATCATTGATGAAGCTGTGATTTGCAACAAAGAGCTGTCGGTCGGATTCAGGTATTTCCCCTGTAACCGTGCCGGGAAAGCATCAGTTGCAGCCACATTTTGAGGCTGCGGCTCTGTGAATAGTACAGGTTGGCATGCAAAAAGGATAAGAGCCAGTGCTACAGTTAAAAAGACGCAAATGCTTTTCATAAACCGGAGGATTTAATATATAACGAACTAACTCCTGCTTTAAGTGTACCAATCAATAATTTTGTAGAAAGACATGGCACGTGAATATTCGAATCGCGAAAAGATTAAAATAAATGCAGGGCCAGCCCGGTACAGATTGCCTGATTTTCCCTAATTTCATCCCATAATTTGTTGAAATAAAATGGAAAAAACTGAACCACGGATTGAAAAAGAATGGCTCGAAGTGTTGCGAACTGAATTCGAAAAATCATATTTTACTGAACTTAAAGCATTTCTCACCGAAGAAAAAAAACAATACCGCGTATATCCGCCGGGCAGCCGGATATTTGCTGCTTTCGACTACACGCCTTTCAGCAAGGTGAAAGTGGTAATACTTGGCCAGGATCCATACCATGGCGATGGCCAGGCACACGGACTCTGTTTCTCGGTTCCCGATGGCGTTGCTTTGCCCCCTTCGCTGGTGAATATCTATAAAGAACTTTCGACCGACCT
>DGQJ01000303.1:2966-19985 GCA_002389705.1 Bacteroidales bacterium UBA4417 | reverse complement strand
AAGTCAGAAGACCGGAGACCGAAGACCGAAGACCGAAGACCGTAGACGGAAGTCAGAAGTAGCCCTATACACAGATCCTACATCGTAAATCGTAATTCGCAAATCGTAAATATTTCGATGGAATTGCGTTCCGGTTTATTTTGAACCAAAATATTCCGCTTCGAATTTTCGTTCGATCCGCTCGCTGTTGGTGGTAGTATTCCTGAACCAATCCAGGTAAATATCGGTTTGTTCTTCGGGTGTTAATTGCCAGGGTGCTTTTTCGGAACGTATACGTTCGGTAAAATGGAAAAGACAAAGCGAAACTGAAACAGAAATATTAAAACTCTCCGTAAATCCATACATCGGTATGCGGATAAACTCATCGGCGAGCGCGCAGGCTTCGGGTGTAAGCCCGAATTTTTCGGTGCCGAAAAGCAAGGCAAATTTACCTTTGGTAACATCGAAGTCGTGAATGGAGACCGCTTTAGCATCGGGCGTTGTAGCAACAATTCGGTATCCTTCTTTTTTCAGGTTGTTAATACATTCGGCAGTATTATTATCCTGCGTATTGTAACGGTATAAATTGAGCCACTGTGCCGCACCCAGCGAAACATGCGGATTGAGTTCATAATGATAGGAGTTTTCGATAATATGAACATCCTGAACCCCGAAACAATCGCACGAGCGAAGCACTGCACTGGCATTGTGCGGCTGGTAAATGTTTTCGAGACCAACAGTTACATACCTGGTTCTGTCATTCAGCACCCTATCCATCAACGCATTACGCTTTTCGAGTTTCATACTTCTGAAAAACTCGCAAAGCCGGGTTTTATACTCCAAATCTTCTCTGTTTATCTCCATGGATACTATTCAATTATTCTGTTCAGGTTCCGGAAGCATGCCTGCCTCAAGGCTCACTTTTTTAATTCCATTTTTCAGCAAATCCCCGGCAATCATTCATCCGGCGGTTATCTGCCGGGCAAAAGAACACTTTTAATACCAATAATTTAATAATTACGATGATATGTTAGTAAAAAAAAGCGTTGTATGATTAGTATTTACTAAAAAAAGGCTACTTTTGCGCCTCAAAAATAAGAATTATGGCCAAGAAAATTGACAATACTGAAGAGAAAATTCACGCGGTAGAAGAAGCGCTGTCGAAATCAGAAAAATTCATTGAAAAAAATCAAAAGATTCTCACAATCATCATTGGCTCTGCCATTGTTATTGTTTTAGGCGTATTTGCTTTCCAGAAACTTTATATTGCTCCCCGCGAAAAAGCTGCCCAGGGTGCTATGTTTATGGCTCAGAAATATTTTGAAGAAGATTCACTCAGCAGAGCGCTTAACGGTTTTGGAGATGATGAAGGATTTCTCAGTATTATTGACAATTACAGCATGACCAAATCGGCTAACCTGGCCAAATATTATGCCGGTATTATTTACCTGAAACAGGGAAAATACGAAGATGCCATTACCTACCTGAAAAAATTCGACAGCGATGATGAATTTGTTGGTCCGATGGCTACCGGAAGTATGGGTGACGCTTACCTCGAACTTGGTCAGAAAGACAAAGCTATCGAATATTACCTGAAAGCTTCGGAACAACAGGTGAACGATTTAACAACCCCGCTTTACCTGATGAGGGCAGCGCTGGTTTACGAAGACCAGGCCAAATTCGACAAAGCCGTTGAACTGTACGAAAAAATCCAGAAAGAACATACCCGCAGCGCCGAAGCCAGGGATATTGAAAAATATATTGAACAGGCAAAGGCCAAAAGCGGCAAATAATTGTTAAACACAAACTACTCGAAATACCTGGATAACCTTCAGGTATTTTTTGTTTAAAGGCAGTCAGGATTGCGGGCTTTCCATATTTTGAACAATTGCAGATGCAGGTTGCCTGAGTATCAAAAAATTCAACCGTATGAACAGGTCACTTCGGATTATTTACATGGGCACACCGGAATTTGCGGTCGAGCCGCTGCGTGCTATAGTAGCGGCAGGATATAACGTGCTGGCGGTAATTACTGCTCCCGATAAACCTGCCGGCCGTGGACAGAAAATCCAGTTTTCGCCGGTGAAGGTTTATGCCCTGTCCCAGGGTATCCCTGTTTTACAGCCATCAAATTTAAAAGCTCCCGCATTTATTGAGGAACTACAACAACTGAATGCCAACCTGATGGTGGTAGTTGCCTTCAGGATGCTGCCCGAGGTGGTATGGCAAATACCTGAGTATGGGACCTTGAACCTGCATGCTTCGCTGTTGCCCCAATACCGGGGTGCCGCGCCCATAAACCATGCCATCATAAACGGCGAAACTGAAACGGGCCTTACCACTTTCTTTATCGAAAAGGAAATTGACACCGGCAATATTATCCTCGCCCGAAACATGCCTATCCTGCCTTCTGACGATGCCGGGTCGCTTCATGACCGCATGATGGTGGCAGGCGGAGAACTGATGCTGGAAACGCTTAAAATGATCGAAACAGGAAATATTAACCCACAAAGCCAGGAACAGGCCATCACGCAAATCAGGACACTTCGCCCGGCACCCAAAATCTTTAAAGAACATTGTAAAATAAACTGGGCAAATCCGGGCCGGGAAATACACAACCACATCAGGGGTTTGTCGCCTTTTCCCGGGGCTTTTTCAGTGTTGCATTCCGAAGGAAGCCAGCGGCAGGTAAAAATTTTCCGCACCACTTACCAGGTGGAAACTACCGGGATGGCACCCGGTTTTATTGAAACTGACCACAAACACCAGCTCTCGGTAGCTACAGCTGATGGACGGATATTTATTGAAGAACTACAGCTGGAAGGTAAAAAAAGAATGGGGATCGAAGAATTTCTTCGAGGCGTCAGAATCCCCGCAGGATCGAGGTTTGAGGTTTGAGGATACATAAAAGCGGCTAAAAGCACTGGTATTATTGCGAAGTTATCAACAAAATACCGTGTTTATTAACAATTTCGAAGGTTTTTACGCTAAACATGTTGATATTGTTCGTTTTTAGCTTATATTTGTGTTAGTTAAAAACTTATTCCTAACCCCAAAAAAATCAAAACAATGAACAAAGCAGAATTAATTGAATCAATGGCCGCTGAAGCCGGCATGACCAAAGCAGATGCCAAAAGGGCTCTCGATGCTTTTGTTGCCTCTACCAATAAAGCTTTGAAAAAAGGTGACCGTGTAGCTTTGGTTGGCTTTGGATCTTTCTCAGTTTCGAAACGTGCTGCCCGCAAAGGCCGCAATCCTAAGTCAGGTCTTGAAATTAAAATCCCTGCAAAAAAAGTTGTTAAGTTCAAAGCAGGTGCTGACCTCCAGAAAACCGTAAAATAAACATTCTTCTGCTATATGAAATAGAGCTCCCGACCGGGGGCTTTATTTTTTTGTAATCCACCTGAACCTGTAAGGCAGTAAGGCATCTTCACCGGCATAATCAATGCCAATCCTGGGTCCGGTTAATATTTCATCATCTGCAACCATTACTCCTTCATCCTGAACCCAAATCCGGTCGCCGGCAACCGCTTCAGCACATATATCGAGGCCTGAGTGCCGCACTTCAATTCCCAGTAAGCGGGCAACTTTTCCCGGACCAATCCCATCCTGCTCACCAATTTTCGGTTTCCCCGAGCGATGTTTCATGGTTTCAACACCCAACAGTGGTTTTATACTCCTAATGAGCACTGCATGAGGCTGATCAGCAACAGAGGTAACAATATTAAACAGGGAATGTATGCCATAACACAGGTAAACATAGGCAGTGCCCCCGTTACGGTACATAATTTCGGTGCGCGGGGTACGGCGGTTGTTGTATGCATGCGATGCCTTATCGGTGATACCGGCATATGCTTCGGTTTCGGTAATAATGCCTGCTGATACCTGGCTATTCAAAGAAGTATAAAGAACCTTGCCGAGTAATTCGCGGGCTATGGTAACCACTTCGGGACTAGTATAAAAACTGCGGGGTAAAATGGTATAATTGCTTGAGTTCATGTTGTTTTTTAAACCAGATTTAAAATTTCTCCGTGCTCCTGCACCTTTCCCTCCTCAACCAGCCATCGTACAATCGCGATGAGATCATTTTCCTTAATGTGTTTCATCCGGTTTACGATGTCGGTTATGGTAGCCGGATGCTGCGCAAGTATTGTAAGTATAGCCTGGACTATATCCTGCGATTGTTTCTCCGAAATGGCTTTACGTTTGCGACTCAGACAGGTGTCGCAAACCCCGCAATTAGTTGAATTGGTTTCTCCAAAATAAGAAACCAGCATACGGCTGCGGCATTCTGAATCGGAGCTTACATAGTGAACCAGCTTATCGAACATCGCAAAAGCCTCCGTTTTACGCTGGCTGTAAAAGGTTTTCGAAAGCATGATATCATCGGGATTCAAGCGTTCGGTATTAAAAATAAGCTGTGGCTGATTTTTATGCGGCACATAATCGATGATTCCGAGTTTCTGCATCCGTGCAAGCAACTGGCTCACTTTAGGTGAATCGATGCCCGACCTGCGGGCGATTTCGTTTTCGCTGATTCGCGTAAAATCCGTAAACACCCCACTGTACGACCGAAGTATCACCCTGAGGATTTTATCGGCCTCCGCATTTTCGAGCTGGTAGCGATACAGATCGTCTTTGGTACAGGTAAATATTATCCGCGAAGGATCGTCCCAGGCATCATTCAACGTGATGTAACCATCGCGCTCCATTATTTTCAAAGCATTAAACGCGATTACAGGTTTCAGCTTGTAGGCGCTGCTAAATTTCTCAAAGTCGAAATCAAATGAAACATCTTTTCCTGAGCCTACCGGCAACTGCAGGAAATTACCCAGCGCCTGGTATACATGGCGAACGGTTTCCGGGTCGGGCCAGGCCATTTCGAGGTGGTGCCGGCTGTTAATTATATCGTGATCGTTGAAAAGCATTACGGCATATGATTTTTCACCATCGCGCCCAACCCTGCCGGCTTCCTGGTAATATGCTTCAAGCGTATCGGGCAGATCCATATGAACCACCAGTCGCACATCGGGTTTGTCGATACCCATGCCAAAAGCATTTGTCGCCACCACAATGCGTGTAGTTCCGTTCATCCAGTTGTGCTGGCTTTTCAAACGGGTGGCCGGATCAAGTCCTGCATGGTAGTAACCGGCTGAGATGCCATGATGCACAAGCAATTCGGCAATTTCTTTGGTGAGCCTGCGGTTGCGCACATAAACTATTCCCGATCCATGCACCCCGGTGCAAATCCTCAGCAGCTTCTTCACTTTATCATCTTCGCGCGAAACGATGTAAGCCAGGTTTTTACGCACGAAACTCTTGCTGAAAACATTTTTTTTCCTGAATTCAAGCTTGAGTTGAATATCCTCAACCACACGGGGCACTGCTGTGGCCGTAAGCGCCAGTACAGGTGCATGTGGAAAAATATTCCGTACCTCGGCAATACGCAGGTAGGGCGGCCTGAAATCGTAACCCCATTGCGAAATACAATGTGCCTCATCAATAGCAATTAGCGTTACATGCAGGCCGCGCAGCATTTCCCTGAATTTCCTGGTTTCAAGTCGCTCCGGCGATAGGTACAGGAACTTGGCCCGTCCATCGGCGCATTTCTCAAAAGCCATCTCAATTTCGCGCGGGTGCATGCCTGCATGCATTTCGACAGCTACAACACCGCGTCTCCTCAGGTTTTCAACCTGGTCGGTCATCAGCGCAATGAGCGGGGTAACCACCAGGCACAAACCATCAGTGCACAATGCCGGAACCTGGAAACAGATAGATTTACCTCCGCCTGTAGGCAACAAAGCCAGTGTATCGTTACCCTGCAGCACAGCGTTTATAATATCTTCCTGCAAAGGCCGGAAAGTATCGAAGCCCCAGTAGCGTTTCAGTATTTCGTGAGGGGTTGATGGCATCAGGACGGTTTTAAAAATCTGCAATAAAATGAGGGCTATACAGTAAAAGGCTTTTGGAAAGTATTGTTTTATCGAAGCTGTATTTAACATCGGTATACTTCATCGGGGTCCAAAAATAATGTAAATAGCCAAAAATCGCGTTGAATGTTTATAAAATTTATCTTTGCCATATGAGAATATACCTGTTAGGATATATGGGAAGCGGTAAGAGTACCGTTGGTGAAAAGCTGGCCAGGGCGCTGGGTGTTCCCTGGATTGACCTGGATGCTGAAATTGAATCAAAGTATAAAATTTCAATTGCAGGCTTTTTCAGTAAATATGGCGAAACTGCATTTCGTGAAGTGGAGCACAAAACTCTGTCCGACATTACTTTAAAACCCGCAGCTGTGATATCGACAGGGGGGGGCGCACCTTGCTTTCACAATAACATGGAATTGATGAATGCCAGCGGGATAACCATATACCTGGAAGTTTCGCCCGAAATAATCCTTTCGCGTATCGGACCACACGCACACAAAAGGCCCTTGTTCCGGCAAATGATTGGTGACAACATCCTTGAAAAGATTGCAACACACTTACGAACGCGCGAAAAATATTACCGGCAGGCACAGATGACCGTCGATGGAACAGAGCCTGATATTGAGGCATTAAAAGACCGGATCCTGAACTTCCGCCCGGCTATGCCCTGAGTGTAAGCAGCACCACGTTTTCAACATGATGCGTGTGGGGGAACATATCAACCGGCTGAACTGCCGAAACTTCATATTTTTCCATCATCAGCGAAATATCCCGAGCTTGTGTGGCAGGGTTACAGCTTACATAAACCACCTTTGGGGGAGCAATCTGCAGTATCTGGCGCACAACATTTTCGTGCATCCCTGAGCGTGGGGGATCGGTAATAATTACGTCGGGCCTGCCGTTTTGCTTCACAAATTCTTCATCGAGTACTTTTGCAAGGTCGCCGGCATAAAAAACCGTGTTATTAATATCGTTTAATTCCGAATTAATATGCGCATCATCAATGGCTGAGGGCACATACTCCACTCCTACCGCTTTATTCACATATGGAGCCACAAAATTGGTAATGGTGCCGGTTCCGCAATACAGGTCATAAACCAGTTCATCACCTTTAAAACCGGCAAAGTCGAAAGCTGTTTTATATAGATTGTAAGCCTGAAGCGGGTTTGTCTGGTAAAACGACACCGGCCCAATTCTGAATTGCAGTTGCCTGCCACCGGCCACAGGTGCATCCATGGTTTCAGTAATGTATGGATCGCCTTTCCAGAGTCTCATTTCCTGATCGGTGATTACATCGTTGTGTTTTTCGTTCACCACATAAATGAGCGAAGTTATTTCCGGGAACCTGTCAGCCAGAAAATCCATGAGTGATTTAATCTCATCGGGAGCCTCGTACGCGAAAACCACGATAACCATCCAGTTTCCTGATAACGTATTGCGGATAAGCAGGTTACGCATAAACCCTTCATGGCTTCGCGGATTATAGAAAGGCCAGCCCTTTTGCATGGTAAAATCGCGCACAGCCAGCCTGATGGCATTTGACGGTTCAGGCTGGTGGTAACAATGGATGATATCGAGCACCCGGTCGAAAAGCGTGGGAATATGAAATCCCAGACCTTTGGTCTGCCGCTGGTCTTCGGGTAGCGCCATGTCGTCAGCATTTAGCCAGCGTCTGTCGGAAAAAGTATATTCCAGTTTATTCCTGTATAGGGTAGTAAGCGGAGATGCCAGTATAGGCTTTATAGCAGGGTAACTGAATTTCCCGATGCGGGTAAAATGATCATCGACCTGTTTTTGCTTGTATTTTAATTGCTGATCGTAGGAAAGGTTCTGCCAGCGACAACCTCCACATGTTCCGAAATGTTCACAAAAAGGATCTACCCGCAACTCGCTGTAGTGATGGAACTTTATGGCTTTCCCTTCGCAGTAACTTTTTCTTTTGGATATAACCTGGATATCAACCACATCGCCGGGAACACAAAAAGGCACAAAAACTACCAGGTCGTTTACCCTGGCAACAGCTTTACCTTCGGCTCCGGCATCAATAATGGTTACATTTTCAAAAAAAGGCAATTGTCGACGCGACATGGAATTTACAATTTACGATTTATGATTGACGATTTAAGCAGGCTTCGATACTTAAAGTGCTATTTAAAATAACGCATCCTGCCGGCAAAGGTACAACGATTCGGTTGAATGTTCAGCCGCTTTCTGTTTATGCGATAAAAGATGTTTGATAGTTAGTGCCGATGATAAAGGGTTTCAGGGTTTNNGGATTGAAGGGATTGATGGGATTGTAGGGATTGATGGGATTGAAGGGATTTAGGAGTTTCAGGAGTCATTGTGAGGAGGTACTGCGTGTCCCGGTTTATCGGGAACGAAGCAACAGCTTGCATGCCGGGAGCAGAGATTTGAGTTGCTGTAATCACCTGGACTAAGGCTCTGAATACAAATTATTCAACATCCGGATTTCCTGCTTAACTTTGGGAAGAATTTCACAGCTATGATAAAGATTTTTTCACCCGAACAGGTCAGAAATGCTGATACGTTTACGATAAAGAATGAACCCATTTCGTCAATCCGCCTGATGGAACGCGCAGCAAGTGCCTGTGTGGAATGGATGAAAAACTTCGGGGATCTGAATTATAAAAACGTACTCATCTTCTGCGGTCCGGGAAATAATGGTGGCGATGGTCTTGCTATTGCCCGGATGCTGAAACAACAGCAAATAATTGTCACTGCGTTTGTTCCTGACGAGCATACAAAAAAGTCGGATGACTTTTCGGAAAACCTCAAAAGAGCCATTCACAGCCAAGTGGAGATAAAATCTTACACGGAGTTTGACCCCGCCTTGGTAACCAACAGCACGTTGCTTGTTGATGCTTTGTTCGGCTCGGGCTTATCCAAACCTCTTGGCGGCATTTATAGGGAGTTGGTTTCACAGATAAACCTTAGCCCGGGTATTGTTATTGCTATCGATATTCCTTCGGGCTTGTTCGCCAGCCAGCCTGTCGAACTCCCGAAAGATACCATCGTAAAAGCAGATTATACCCTTAGTTTCCAGTTTCCGAAATTAGCTTTCCTTTTTCCGGAAAACGAATTCCTGGTCGGGCACTGGCAAGTACTGAATATCGGCTTACACCCGGATTTTATATCCGGAGAGCCTTGCACTAATTACCTGGTTGAATATGCGGATGTAAAAGGAATGCTGAAACACAGGTCCCGGTTTGCACATAAAGGAAACTTCGGCCATGCCCTGCTGATAGGCGGAAGCCGCGGGAAAAACGGGGCTGCCGTTTTAATGGCCAGATCATGTCTTCATTCGGGCGCCGGCCTGGTTACCGCACACCTGCCTGCCAATGGTTACCAGGTTTTACAAACCGTAGTTCCCGAAGTAATGGTATCCGTGGATGATGACCCGGAATATTGCACCCAGCTGCCCAGGTTGGATGCTTATACGGCTATAGCCGCTGGCCCCGGCCTTGGAACCTTAGCGGAGACTGGCAAAATGCTTAAACATCTCATACAGCAGACAACCAAGCCGTTACTGCTCGATGCCGATGCACTCAATATATTGGCCGATAACCCTACCTGGCTGGCATTTTTACCCAAAGGCACAGTGCTAACCCCACACCCGGGAGAATTTGCAAGACTGGCAGGCAAAACCCCGAATAGTTTCGACCGGCTCGAGGTACTCAGGGCTATGTGTATCAGGTACAGTTTAAATATAGTCCTGAAAGGTGCCTACACGGTAGTTTGTTCGCCATTGGGGAATTGCTATTTTAATCCAACCGGCAACCCTGGCATGGCTACGGGCGGCAGCGGTGATGTTCTCACCGGCATAATTGCCGCCTTGCTGGCACAGGGATATAACCAAACCGAAGCATGTATACTGGGCGTTTACCTGCATGGGCTTTCCGGAGACCTGGCACTAGATGAAACCGGCTACGAGGCACTTTCGGCGGGCGATATCATCAGAAACCTGGGCAAAGCCTTTATGGAATTGTATTAAATTGGATTTCGATTCAAATGCAATTAAAGGATACAAAAAGACTAAGAGTCCTTCAAGAAGAATGTTTTTTTTAATTTTCAAAGGGACGAAAGGGAGCACCGGCGAGGGGCGATTGCAAGAATATTAATTAAAAGCTGAACTTTAAATCTGCAAAAAATCAATACCTGATCTCAATGTATGAAATCTCCATAAAAACAATAATTTACATCCGGCAAATATTCACCTGTTTGCAATTTTACACTAATTCCAATACACATTTTTCACATATCCGATAAACAGTTTTGACAATGAATTTAAAACAAGCATTCATAATCCTAATACTTGTGTTCACAGCAACGCTATCAATGGCTCAGCAATCAACAGGCTGTGCGGTGCTTTTAAAAGAGATTTCGGGAACCTACGAAGGAAAATGTAGCAACGGGCTGGCAAACGGCAAGGGAACAGCCAGCGGCCAGGATACATACAAAGGAATGTTTAAAGATGGACTGCCTGATGGAAAAGGCAGATACACATACAGCAACGGCAATGTTTTCGAGGGATACTGGAGCAAAGGAATGAAAAACGGGGAAGGAAAATTTACCCTCATCATTAACGGAAAAACAACCGTACAGCGTGGATACTGGAAAAATGACGAATACGTCGGCACATCCGATCCCGACGAATTATACCGGGTTACAAGTCTTTCTGGCATTGAAGCTTATTCCATCAAAAGACTCGATTCCAAAGCCACGCAGATTAAAGTAAGTTTTTATGGCGCTATGCTTAAAAATGTACCGGAGGGATTAAACATCACCACTTCGACAGGGCAGGTGGTTAAAGAAAGCAAAAATGCAGTAATCTACAACTATGCTTGTCCGACACTTTGTATAGTTACATTTCAGATTCGCACAACGGGCGGTATCCGCCAGTGTAATCTTGCATTCGAAATTCTACAGCCCGGAAACTATGAAGTAATTATTACCAATAGTTGATATATCAAGACATATCTGCCTGTCAAACGATATTATTCCAATCGCATCAGTTTTTATAATTTGATTTAAACAGCACATACAGTGATGAACAATACTCAGGTTGAACTATATTCATCAGATTTACATCCAACTGATTAATATTAGCTGTCAACTCAAATGATTCACAATACAGATTATTGTTATTCAATCCGTTAAACACCTGTAATTCTAATCAATACGACAAAATCTGACTGATACAAATCGTAAAGTGAATAAAACATCTGTTTCTTTTTCATAATTATTTTTTTTCTATATTTGAATAACCATATTGATGCAATCCAACTTCAATACGGGTAAATTGAAAATCAAAAAGTTACAATACTTTTTACACCTGCAAAAGTGAAACTCAGGACTTACCTAGAGAAATAACTATGAAAATTCATGAAGACAAGAATTTAATACAAATCTAAAATACAATGCAGTACTTTTTTATTAATCAAAATGGTCAGCAATCGGGTCCGGTTGCGCCTGAAGCTTTCAAAGTAAACGGGATTAAAAGAAACACAATGGTTTGGTGCGAAGGCATGAGCAACTGGCAGGAAGCCCACAGCATTCCCGAGCTCAGGAAATTTTTCAAATCGTCGTTCCTGAGCCTGCCAATCCTTATTGTTATTGCTGTAGTGATGACGATAGTGCTCTCATTACTTGCCATTCCTTTAACTGCATTGATAGCATCTGCATTCGACACCTATGCTTACTATATCCCGATCCCGGTAGTAGTAATATCGGTACTAACGATGTTGTTTTTCCTGCTAAAAAAATTCAGGCACCAGTTCCGCAATGCATTCTTTCTAAGCTTACCATTTCTCATATCATCAGTTATTTCTATTATCTATTTTAACAATACAAGCAGGTTTGATACCGGCTATTGCAGAGTATACAGAAACGGGAATATGGGCCTTATGAATAAATTCGGATTCACCCAGCTTCCCTGTGTTTACGATTATCTCACTCCTATTGATAAAGATGGTAATGATGTTGATTACTGGCATGGTGATCTGCCGTACCGTTTTATAGCAAAAAAGGATCATTATGGACTTATCAATTTTTCTGGCGAAGAAATCATGCCTTTTAAATACGACCAACTAAATATCTGGCACGAACGCGAAACCGATACACCTTTACTACTGGCTGAAAAAGAAGACCTTCATGGTATTTTTAACCTTGATGGGGAAGCTGTGCTGCCATGCGAATACTCTTACATCTGTACGAAAAATGAAACCACCGGCTGCTCCAAAATAAATATCGGCGGCTCTGAGGATAGTGATAATGATATCTTCGGTGGTAAATGGGGGCTGATTGATAAAAATGCGCAGCTTATCGTGCCCTGCGAATATAAAAGCATTTCGACTTATTTCAGTTCCGGCTATATAAAAGCCCGTAATGATTATAAAACCGATTATTATGACTTCGACGGTAAATTATTAAGATCGGAATATGATGAATATTGATTTTAAGCTAAATATCTAAAACCGGCTCACTCAGATGAAATATTAATTCCTAACCTATGGACCCGTACTTTTATACCGACAAGCAAAACAATCAACAAGGCCCGGTCGATAAAAACGAGTTGACCAAACATGGTGTCAACCAATCGACGCTGGTTTGGCGGCAAGGCATGGATAACTGGAAGCATGCAGGCGCACTCTCAGAATTAGCCGGATTATTTCCTCCACCTTTGCCTGCAACTACCCCACCACCTGTTCCCGTAGGTATGCCCGGGCCCAACCGCAATGAGCCCAAACCAACAGCAGATGTAGGCATACCGACTTTGCCGGCAGATAAAATCATGCCACCACCTTATATACCTCCATCTCAAATTGAACCCCAGGATCAAGAAAACAATGCCGTTGTTTATTCAGGCAAGGCTAACCATTTCCTGAATGGCGAAAGTGTAGGAGGCAATCTGGTTCTGTACCGGAATAAAATACAGTTTAAATCTCATAGCCTGAACATCCAAAACCATGTGCTTGAAATTGAGCTCAGCAAAATAGAGGAAGTGAACTTTTACAACACATTGGGACTGGTACCCAACGGGCTGGCTCTTAAACTTTTTGAAGGGAAAACAGAAAAATTTGTTGTTTACAAAAGAACAATCTGGAAAACAGCAATTGAAAATCAGCGTTCACAAAATCACCAATAATGTTCAAAAACAAGTTTTAACAATAATAATCTCACAATGGCAAAATTCTATTACCTGGATGCAAATAACCAGCAGCAAGGACCTGTTGAAGCTGCTGAGCTTAGTAGTTTGGGCGTAACTGCCAACACGTTGGTCTGGACACAAGGCATGGATGCATGGTTACAGGCCCGGGCTGTTCCGGAGCTGACCTGGTTGTTCCCCCCTGCAATGCCGGATGGCGCAGTTCCACCTCCCCCGGTAGCGGGACCTACGCCTCCCTCATACCAGGCAGCTTCTGCTTCAGCAACTTATTATCACCAGCCAAAACCTGATAATTTCCTGGTTTGGTCGATACTGGCCACAGTATTATGTTGCGTTCCATCGGGCATTGTAGCCATTGTTTATTCGAGCCGTGTAAATAATTTATGGGATATGAAAGATTATGCAGGAGCGAATAATGCTGCTAAAAATGCAAAAACCTGGTGCTTTATTTCCTTAGGCCTTGGAATAGTGGTTTTTATAATTGCGTTTATTGGCGGATTTCTGGGAGCGATCAGCCAGTGAAAAAACTGGTAATCATATCTTTTATAATTGGAGCAGCCATCATTCTATATTTTCTAAATCCGGAACACACTTCATGGATGCCAAAGTGTTATTTCTTCCTGATTACAGGAAGGCAGTGCCCGGCATGCGGATCGCAGAGAGCGCTACACCAGTTATTACACCTCGATTTTGCTGCTGCTTTTGCACATAATCCATTTCTACTGATTTCATTCCCCTATTTGTTTTCCCTGGTATTTCTTCAGTGGTTCGATGAGGGTAACAGGTTTCAGAAGTTACGCGTATTTTGTCATAGCACTCTTACAATCAGAATCTACCTGTTGCTCATTGTATTATGGTGGATTATGAGAAATATTATTTCCTGGTAAAAATAAACAGATGAATAACTGACGAAAAGAAGAGATTTGCACCCACCCGAAAATTACGAAATCCTTGTTTAACAATAGATTAAGAAATATCATTTCCAGGCCTGGTCTTGTGTAAATATTAAGATTTTTAATTGCAGATATATTATTTATATTTGCTGTTCATGCTGTTGAGCCCTGCGACAATTCGCTTCGCTACACTCATTTTTTGGCTCATCGAAAAACCGGATTCAGGACTCCTAAAAATGAGTTCATCTAAAAAACCACGAACCGGCTTTTACAACTTTACCCTTAATTAGTTGTTCCATTCAATAAAAAAGGCCCTGAAGTTTCCGATTGAACGGTTTAGCACTCAAATCTTAAAACAACCTAACCATGAAACACACATTTATCCTTGCCCTGGTTATCAGTGTACTGAGTTCCTGCTCCATGTTTCCTAATCAAGAGGTTAAAGTGCTTTCAGCCAAAATCGATTCTCTTGCCAGGATCATTGATACATTATCACAACAGAACAAAACACTGGACGAAGAATTTACCTGGATTGAAAACGAGCTTGTTAATTTAAGCACAGCGCAGCCGCAAAAGTCAAAAACTGCAGTTGCAATAGCTGCGCCTGCATCTCAAACAGAAATGGTGGTTGCTAAACCTGCCAACGACTGGCAATGCCAGGCACTAACAAGTTCGGGGAAAAGATGCAGCCGACCAGCCATTGAAGGATCGAAATACTGCTGGCAGCATAAAAAAACATACGAGCCCAACAGTCCATCGCCGGAATCAAAGACAAAACCGGCTGCTTCGTCTGATGCTGATAAAAAATAAGATACCGGCATAGTAGCTCAGTTAATAAACATCTAAAGTTTCATTTGTAAAAAAAATAAGTGATGAAGACTTTATGGATACTTTTTCTTTTTACCCTATTACCGGCTAACGAAAGCTTTAAAGCAAAGGTAATCGGAGTTACAAGCGGCGATGCAATAGTTGTGAAACTGGATGATAAAACCCAGCAGATAGTCCGGCTGGAAGGCATTGACTGCCCTGAACCGAAACAAGCCTATGGCGACAGTGCTAAAATGGCTACCGTGGCATTGTGTTTCGAAAAACGTGTGCGCGTCGAAAAAGTAGGCGTTGATACCTACGGCCGTACACTTGCTTTTGTGTATGTGAATGATGTTTGTATTAACAAGGAACTGCTCCGCAAAGGACTTGCCTGGCATTATAAAGACTTTAACAACGATCCCGAACTGGCACAGCTCGAAGCAGAGGCACGTGCTAAAAAAGTTGGATTATGGAGCCAGCCCAATCCGGTGGCTCCCTGGGATTTCAGACATAAAAAGTAATAACATTACATTAGTCAGCCTTTCGGGCAAATTGGCAAAAAAAAACCGGCAATCTGATCAACCGGTTTTTAATTTGTTACCTCGAAGCGGTCTCAGGCAACTTCTTCCAGTATTTTTTCTTCAATTTCGCCTTCGTTCCGAAGATTATCAATAATAAATAACTGGCGCTCAGGAGTATTGCTGCCCATATAAAACGAAAGCAGTCCTTCAATTTCAGAAATATGCTTCAGTATTACCGGGTCGAGGCGCATGGAGGCACCGATAAAATGGCGGAATTCATCGGGTGATATTTCACCTAGTCCCTTAAAACGTGTTATTTCCGGGTTTGGACCCAACTCCTTGACGGCATCAATTCGCTCCTGCTCCGAATAGCAGTAATTTGTCTTTTTCTTGTTCCTCACCCTGAAAAGCGGAGTCTGCAGAATATAAACATGGCCTGATTTCACCAGGTCGGGGAAAAACTGCAGGAAAAAAGTAAGCAGCAACAGCCGGATATGCATGCCATCCACATCGGCGTCGGTAGCAATCACAATATTATTGTATCGCAGGTTTTCGATATCATCTTCAATATTCAGAGCTGCCTGCAGCAGATTGAATTCCTCGTTTTCGTAAACTACTTTTTTGCTTTTGCCATAGCAGTTCAGCGGTTTCCCTTTAAGGCTGAAAACAGCCTGGGTGTTCACATCGCGCGATTTGGTAATGGAACCGCTTGCCGAATCACCTTCAGTAATGAAAAGCGTTGTTTCGAGCCGGCGCTCATCGTTACTGTTGTAATGCAGCCGGCAATCGCGAAGTTTTTTGTTGTGAAGGCTTACCTTTTTCACACTCTCCTTTGCCAGCTTTTTAATGCTCGCCATATCCTTGCGTTCTTTTTCCGATTGAAGGATTTTGCGGTAAAGTGCTTCGGCGGTATCCGAATTCATGTGAAGAAAGTTATCCAGCTTCTTCTTCAGAATATCCGTAATAAATTTGTTGATGGTAATGCCACCCGGTTCAATATGCTGCGAGCCGAGTTTTGTTTTGGTCTGCGATTCGAATAGCGGTTCGCTTACCTTTATACTAACGGCTGCAATAATGGATGAGCGTATATCGCTGTATTCAAAATCCTTACCAAAAAATTCGCGGATGGTTTTTACAAGTGCATCGCGAAAAGCCGCCAGGTGCGTACCTCCCTGTGTTGTATGCTGCCCGTTTACAAACGAATAATATTCTTCGCCATATTGTTTGGCGCTGTGTGTAAAAGCACATTCAAAGTCCTCGTCCTTGATGTGAATAATCGGGTAATTGATAGCATTGCCGTTATTCGATTTCTCGAGCATATCGAGTAAGCCGTTTTTGGCAAGAAACCGCTGACTATTAAAAACGATGGTGAGCCCGTTGTTGAGGAAACAATAATTCCACAACATCTGCTCAATATACTCTTTCAGGAAATGATAATTTCCAAACAACTGGCTATCAGGTGTAAAAGTGATGAGAGTTCCGTTCCTCAGATCGGTGGGCTGTTCGCCGGTTTCGTTAATCAATTCACCACCTCTGAACTCAACGATATTGGTTTTTCCATCGCGTATGGCCTGGGCCGTAAAATGGCTCGAAAGTGCGTTAACGGCTTTTGTACCTACACCGTTCAGACCCACGGCCTTTTTAAACACTTTTGAATCGTATTTGGCGCCTGTATTGATCTGCGAAACGCATTCGACCAGTTT
>DGQJ01000303.1:0-2900 GCA_002389705.1 Bacteroidales bacterium UBA4417 | reverse complement strand
TTCCAGTCGAGCGACCGGATACTTTCTTCGTTATAATTACCTGTTGCTTCCATAATATGCAGGCAAATATAAATGAATCCTTCACAACATCGAAAGCTGTTGCAAGGAAGTTATCAATGAGTTTTGCACAGGAAGAAGATGGGGATTGCGGATTTCTGATTGCGGATTGCGGATTGTGGATTGCAGTTTGCGGATTTTTGATTGGGATTAGGGATTGTGCTTGTGGAGCATTGAAACTGGGGCATATAATCTGAAACCTGTAACTATGAATCCGAAACCTAAAACAAGGAACCTGAAACGTGAAACCTGAAACGTGAAACGTGAAACCAGAAACAAGGAACCTGTTGCTTCGTCGTACCTCCTCGCAATGACCGTGAAACCAGAAAACTCAAAAACAATCCACCGTTATTTCACAACATAAACCCATATCCCGGGAAAGGTATCTTTCAGTTCATTTTTCTTTGCGTCGGCCTTATCCTTTGTATCATAAGCGGCTATCGCAATGCGGAATATCGATTCAGCTTCAACAATATATGATGCCGGAAATCCTTTCGATTTTATTTTTGCCAGCTCGGCATTGGCGGCATCGGCGGTTTTAAAACTGCCTGCAATCACGTAAAATTTGCCTTTCTGAACTACAACTGGCTGTTTTTTTACCGTGGTTTCAGCCATTTTATTTTCAGCAGGTTTGGTATCATTTTTGGGTCGTGAGACTTCCTTTTCCACTACCGGGGCTTTGGCAACAACGGGCTCAGCAGTTTTTTTAGGTGTCTGTGCTGCATTGTTTGCCGGTTTTGCCGGGAAGGTTGAACTCACCGAATCGCCAAGCCACAATATTGCATATCCCTCATGGATACCAACACCCATAGCTTTCCAATCGTATCCGATCCATTTGGCACGGCTCAGGATCATATCAGCCGAAGCATCTACCTGTTTCCAAAGTGCAGCAGCATCAGCAGGGGTAGCTTTGTCCTCGCCCCAATAAATCAACTCATACCCATCCCCTTTATAGCCTGTAATTTCGCGGGGTTTCGACTTCATACACTGTATTCCGAAAACTTCTTTGGTATTGCAGCAGGCAGTCCACTTTCCTGATCCGCTCCAGCTGTGCAGGCTGCAACCCCGGTCCTGGGGTTTATATTTAATCAGGTCGGCAATATGCACCTGGGCTACTTTGCAAAGTTCGGGCGAGAGCGGAATTGCAGGAAGTTTATTCTGCAACCGCATATCATTAATCATATTGTAAAGGATATTTTCATTCTGCGAAATCCACGGGTTGAGTGTATCGGCTGAGAATTCGGGTGAACAAAACTCAGCGGCCTTTGTTGGGAGTATTGTAATGAGAATTACAAAAAATACCAGGATTTCTTTGAGCTTACGCATAGGCTGTGTGTCTATATCTAAATATGGGCTAAAGTAATAAATTTTTCTTCAAAATTTCAATCCGTTCATTGTGATCATTCACCTGATAACGCAAGGGAAGAGAATTTATTTTGAGATCAAGTCGAACAAATGCCTGAGCTCCGCTTTTTTTGCCGGTGCAAGGTTGTGCCACCGGATACCTTGCACAGCACCTTCTAAAGCACATAACTTGCAGAAACATGCTTCCTGGTCAATGGCCCTGATTCATATAAAAGCCTCAATAGCACCTGTATCATAGAGCTGAGAAGGTGTTTCTATACCTGATTCGTAAAGAAGCTGAGCCAACGCACTTCCAATGTTTGGCAGGCTTTTTAAACTGATGTTGCTTTCTTGTTTATCTGAAATTGCTTTCACCGGATGATAATTTATGGTTGGTTTTCCAATTTCAAAGTTATCGCAATTGCATTAAATGTATCACTAACTTTGTATAAAATTAATGATAATGAACCTGCGACCAGCTCATTTGCTTCACAAATACCTGATCTTTACCCAGTTCAATGCACATAAGGCGCTGATGCGTAATAAACTGGGCAAATTATCACCCGATATCAGGGGCCGCTGGCTCGATATCGGGGCAGGTGACCAGCCTTACAGAAAATTTTTCAATAACACTGACGAGTACCTGACTACCAATACCAAACGGCACTATAAACCTGAGGATTTAAAACGGGTTGATAAATATACAACTTACTGGATTGAAGACGGGAAATCGTTGCCACTGGCCGATAATTCGCTGGATGGCGTTGCCAGTTTCCAGGTATTGGCAGTAATTGACAAACCCGAGGACTTTTTTACCGAAATCAGCCGTGTACTTAAACCCGGCGGACTTTTAATCCTAACTACCGATTTCCTGTATCCCGCCTGGAGTATGGAAGACCGCTACCGACATACAGCATATAGTTTATCACAATTATCAGAACAAGCAGGTTTCAGGGTGCAGTCCATCGAAAGTTTCGGAGGGTTCGGCCTTACATGCTACAAGCTATACAACCGGTGGATGCGCACTTTCCCCGAGATATGGAAAAAGAAACTCACATTTGCCCGGGCCATGGCCCCAATTCCTTATATGCTGCTCCTGGCGCTGCTTCCATTTTCCAGCTTGTTGGGAATGATTATTTTCCTGATAGAAAAAAGCAATACCACCACCGTCGATTTTACATTTAACCTGATGCTGGTTGCCACGAAAAAATAATGACTGTTATTATTTAAAGGTCTGAATATAAGCCCTTGTTTGCTGAATCGTACTTATTTTTTGAAATGGTATTCGGGGCAGAAGTTCAGCCGCGCGGATGAAATGCTGAAGGTAGGATACCAGTTCAACCATTCCCTTGAAATTTACCAGTTCAGTATCATCTTTTGGCGTATGATAATCGGGGTGGATACCAGAAGTAAAATAGATAACAGGAATATCTTTTTTCAGAAACGGGGAATGATCCGAAAAAGCCGGCGCCCCGGGAATTTTTTTAAATGCAAAATCC
>DGQJ01000338.1 GCA_002389705.1 Bacteroidales bacterium UBA4417 | reverse complement strand
ACCAATTTTACTTCTCAGGTGCTGGACCACATCCAACTCGGCATTCTGTACTTCGGCCACCAGTTTATTAAGGATGGTTACATCAGCAGCCAGAATAGTGTGGTAGAAGTTATGCATCTCCCAATTCTGTTCCTTGCGGTCGGCATCGTAAAACGGACCTTTGAGGTCGAGACCAACTTTGATGGCGCTTCGCTCAGCAGGATCAACAAGATTCAGCAGGTCTTCCTTATACTTGGCAATTACTTTTTTCATTTCGCCAGCCTTACCTTTGGAGCCATCGTTCGAATTACCGATAAAATAAGCCGTAGTTTCGTCGTACTTATCTTTTGAACCCATCAGGTATAAAGGGCGTGTTTTTGCTGAATCAATTGAAATTTTTTCAGATTTAGAGATTGCCTCGTATTTAATATTAATAAGGTACGCTTTCAGATCTTCGGATAATTTTCGGGCCTGCTGCGCTTTTTCCCAATAAGGTTTTACTTTTTCGGGCTCGTTCAAATATTGTTTTTCGAAACCTGTATAGTAATCACTTATTTTACTGCTGAAAGTCTTGTTGGTAGTTTCCATACTTTCGTTAACCACCAGGAAAGCATTAAGAATCTCAACAGAAACATTGAGTGCCAGTAAGGCTGTTAACACCAGGTACATCATCCCGATCATTTTTTGCCTGGGCGTCTCTTTATATCCTGCCATATGTAAGCGTTTTCAGTGTTGAGTTATAGGTGAAGTTGAATAGCAAGTTACTTGTTCAGGTTTACGTTCATTGCGGTAAGCATATTACCGTATACCTGGTTGAGTGCACTTACCCGCTTTGTAAGCTGGTCGAGTTCCTCCTGGTATTTCACCATATTGGATGAGGATTCGTTCATGCTATTGAGGAAAGTACCAACCGTCGACCTGAGTTGCTGGGTGGTTTCAATCTGCTCATTGGTGCTTTTGAGCTGAACCTCGTAAATGGTATTTAATGCAGCCAGGTTACTCGATATTTTCTGCAACTGGTCGTTGTACGCTTTGCTGTCGATAGCACTGAAGTTGAGCATTTCGGCTGATTTGCTGAGCAGTTCGGCTGAGGCATTATATTTTTCAGCCAGTTTGTTGGCTGAATCGGTCGCCGATGACAGGCTGTTCGAGAAAGTTTCGGTAGCGCTCATTTCCTTTTTGATGGCCGACGAAACTTCGGTATAAACATTAGCCAGGTTACCGGCTGATGCTGCTGCCGATTTTACACTGTCGGAGAATTCGCCTACGGTGTTGGCATCCTGTTGAAGCGCATCGCTTACTTTTTTGTATGATGTTGACAATTCGCCTGCCGATTTTCCGGCATCTTTTACATTTTTCACAAAATCTTCGGTTGCAACAGCGGTGTTGGTAACATCCGACATTTTGCTTACGTTTTCGCTCATTTTGCGCATTCCTTCGCCAAGGCTCTCAATCAGTTCGGGGCCTATTTTAGCTTTCGAAAGCATGTCGTCCAGTTCCTGGGTAACTGATTTGCCGAGCGCACCTTTTTTAATGCCGCCAGCAGGTTTTGCTTCGCTATACAAACCTGCCAGTTCCGGGTAAACCAGGCTCCAGTCGGGTTCAACATGGGGTGGTTCGAAGGCAGAGAAAAAGAAGATGATAGCTTCGGTCATTAACCCTACAAAAAGCATTTCGTTGGCGCCGGTGTAGTGGGTGATTTTAAAAAGCGCTCCCACAATAACCACAGATGCACCAATGCCGTACAGCTTTGACATAAAGTTTTTGTATCCCTTACTACTTACAAAACTTGTGAAACTCATGACGTATAAATTATAAAGTTGTGTTCAATGTTGTTGATTAAATATTTATGGATGAACTCCGGAAAGGTAACAGGTTTTAGTTATAAATCCGCGAAGCCCTTGCTGGATTATCATCTTTCTGGCGACCCATATAATCCTGTACGCAGCGGAAGCCGATATAACATTTGGATGAATCCTGGTATTCGTAGGCACGGGTTGAAACCTGCAGGTAGTAGGCTATATCTTTCCATGAACCACCACGCACCAGTTTACGTTTCATCAAAGGAGGATCATCGTCCTTGGCATTGTACATATAGGTNNTTGGCCGGGTAATGGGCTACAATAACAGTGCGGGCGCCGCCATCGTCGGCATAATTACCGCGCAGCGGTTTGAAGTTAGCCAGGAAACAGCCCTTATCGTTACGGGTATAAGGTCCACCCCATGGATAGGGGCTGAAAGTGTTACCTCCGCGTGCAGCCCATTCCCATTCGGCCTCGGTGGGCAAACGGAACTCATTCGGGATAGCGGTACGTTTGTTAGCCAGGAATGATTCGAGCAGGCGGGTGCGCCATACGCAGAATGCTGAGGCCTGTTTCCAGTTCACACCTATTACAGGGTAATTATCGTAGGCAGGATGCCAGAAATAACGCTGTGCAACCGGATCGTTGTAACTGTACACATAATCATGAAGCCATGCCAGTGTATCGGGATAAACATTGATAACTTCTTTGCGGACATAAACCGAACGGTCTTTCATACCTTGCGGGCGGTTTGCAAAGTTTGCATTTTTGGTATCGCCTGGTTGCGAATAATCCTTGCGCGATGCGGCAAGCAGATCAATATAGTAATACTCGTAGAATAATTTGCGGGTATCAATTTCTTTCTTCCTGTAATACCTTTCGTTTTCGGGAAGGAACATGGGCTCAAGTGCGTCGCGGTTTTCTTCCGAATTCCATTTGATTTCGGTTTCCCAGTTCAGGTAGGGAGGATCATAGGTTTCGCCGGTTTTTTTATTCTCTGAAATCAGGAACTGATCGGGTGAAACCTCACCTAGTATACGACGGGCGATCGAATCCTTTACCCAATCAACAAATTGCCGGTATTCGTTGTTGGTGATTTCGGTCTCATCCATGTAAAATGCCGTTACCGTAATGGTTCGCGGGTTGTTCAGATGTGCATAGGGAACATCCTGGTCGCCGGAACCCATTGTATAGCTTCCCATCGGAACATAAGCCATTCCGTATGGATCAGGCTGGTAAAATTTTTCACGGTTTTGAACACCTATGAGTTCGCCATTACCAGTATTCCGGCAACTGGCAAAAAGTAATGCAATCAGTGAAATGCAGAGCAGTTTTTTCATTGCTGTGTTGTTTGTTGTGATTCAGAGCTGACCATTTTAATTGTTGATTTCAGATTTCATTATGAGTTTCCCGATAGCAGTAAAACTTAATTTACATCCTTTGATGAACAATTCCAATAGCAACGCCTGACATCATTTCAGTATGCAATTAACGGTAAGTTGTTGTCTTTATTATATTGGCTCCGAAAATATTTCATCCGTTACCATCCTTTCATGCGTATTCCATTTTATAAATAACGGGTATTCCTGTACCCTGAACGTGTTTTTTCACGCTCCAGCTTAAAGCGATACCGGGCCATGATTTCATGACTCCCGGTAGCAGCTATCCGGCTGGTGGGTATATCGTACGAATATCCTATTTCGATGTCTTTGTATGCAACCCCAACTAAAAGCGCAACGGCATCGTTGATACGATAAGTTAGCCCGCCCCATACTTTATTGTTGTATTTGGCCATCAGGTTAATGTCAGCCTGCAAAATATTTCCATCCGATTTCAGGAAAACAGAAGGCGTAAATACATATCCCTGGAACGCCGGCAATACCACATCATAACCACTTGTAAGGTAATAATGACGGCGGTTTTTGTAAAAAATAACACCGTCGGCCGTACCGGGTGCTTTTTCAGTTTCGAAGAGTTGAGTAGAAGAAAATGCTACATAGTAGCGGGGCTTCTGTAGAAAAACACCAGCCGACATATCGCTTATCATCACCCCATCGGTTGAAAGGCCTAATAGCACCGGGTCATTTTCATCAACCGGATTCAGTTTGTTCTTGTCGATGGACTTGTTATTAAAATTTGC
>DGQJ01000202.1 GCA_002389705.1 Bacteroidales bacterium UBA4417 | reverse complement strand
AAATTCCTTTTTCACCAGGAAATCAATCTGCGCGTCGGGGAATGTTGCCCGCAAACAACGGATCAGCGGCGTGGTAAGTATGATATCGCCAATGGAACTGAACCTGATGATGAGAAATTTATATCTTGAATTCAACACCTTACTTTTGAGTTTACTGATGACTTCCTGACTTATTATTCTGCCCTGTGAACCCGGCCAGGTGCGCGCAACCGTTTATGCTGTTTATGCAAGTGCTCAGTATAAAAAGTTATTGTACGGGTAGCGGATAACATGAAGCCTTTTTACCTCTTCGTACAGCAGTTTCCTGAATTCGTCGATATTGATTTTTTGCTTTGCCGAAATAAAAATTGCCGGTGCGTTAAGCCTGGCCATCCAGGTTTTTTCCAATTCTTCTAAAGTAATATTTTCGCGGGTAGGTAGTGCGAGATCGAAGGGATCTTTTTCTACGTGCGAATACGCATCAATTTTATTAAAAACCATGATGGCAGGTTTATCGGCACAGCCAATTTCGGCCAGGGTCTGGTTTGCAATTTCCACCTGTTCTTCAAAAGAGGCATGCGAAATATCCACTACATGCACCAAAAGGTCGGCTTCGCGCACCTCATCGAGGGTCGACTTAAAAGATTCGACCAGGTTGTGGGGAAGTTTGCGGATAAAACCAACGGTATCGGTGAGCAGGAAAGGCAGGTTTTCGATCACCATTTTACGTACAGTGGTGTCGAGGGTGGCAAACAGTTTATTTTCGGCCAGCACTTCGCTTTTGCTTAGCAGGTTCATAATGGTGCTTTTGCCGGCATTGGTATAGCCTACCAGGGCAACACGTATAAGTTCTTCACGGTTNNATCCTTCGGTCGGTTTCAATTTCCTTTTCCCCCGGGCCACGCATACCAATTCCTCCGCGTTGTTTTTCGAGGTGAGTCCACATGCGTGTGAGGCGCGGCAGCAGGTACTGGTACTGGGCCAGTTCAACCTGGGTACGGGCAGTAGTGGTACGGGCACGTTTGGCGAAAATATCGAGGATCAGCAGCGGTCGGTCGAGCACACGGCATCCCAGTTCGCGCTCGATGTTACGGGTCTGCGAGCCGCTGAGTTCATCGTCGAAAACAGCTACATCAACGCCTTCGGCTTTCACATATTCGGCAATTTCCTGCAACTTACCGGCACCCACCAGCGTNNCCGGCAGTTTCGAGCAGGAACTCAAGTTCGTCGAGATAATCGTGTACTTTATCTTCGTCCTGGCGACCGGTAACTATGCCAACCAGAACGGCTTTTTCGGGTTTAATATCTGATGCGAGCATTTAAGAATGTTGGGTTGGCAAAGATACAAACAATCAATTGAATGAACCTGACTGGTTTGTGTATTAATGCTTAACAAGGTTGAAACCGGCATTTCAATTTTATAACACACTTCCTGGCTGGCCAAAATTTCGGGCAAGCCCCGCATAAAAAAGCCGAAGTAATAAATTTTATAACCCGGAATAAAAAGCAGGAAAATCCGCAACCTCCTTCCAATAAGGCTTAAGAACGATGTAATCTTATTATTTTGAATGAATATAAATTGATAAACAGTTGCAAAGTATCTGGATATATATTGTATAATTGTTGCTTCAATTCACATGATTTAATTTAATTATCCCATTTATTGTATGAAAATCAAACTTCTTACTACCTCACTGATTATTTTCTTTTGTTTTTCTTCAACAGTTTCATTTTCACAGCAAAACAAATTTGAATTTGAGAAGATTAACATTGCTGATTTCAAAAACATCCTGACAAAAGACAGTTCGGCGGTAGCCGAAGTAATTGCCGATGTAGGCCGCACAAGGTTTGAATACGGCCCCAAAGGATTTTACCTGATTTTTGAACGCAAAACCCGCATTCACATCCTGAAACAGGAAGGAACTTCGCATGCCACCATCGAAATTCCATTGTACAAAAGCAAAACAGACAGGGAGCAGGTGGCTTCTTTTAAAGGGTATACGTATAACCTGGAGAACAATGAAATTGTAAAAACCAAGGTAAAGAGCGAAGATATTTTCCTGCAGGAGCAGAGCGAGAACTGGAACGTTCAGAAAGTAGCCATGCCTGCAGTTAAAGCAAATTCAATTATTGAGTTCGAATACGAGGTACATTCCGATTTCACGTTTAACCTTCAGTCGTGGACCTTTCAGTCGGACATCCCGATAAACTGGAGCGAATATAATGTGAAAATCCCTGAGTATTTTGTGTACAAAACCATTTCGCAGGGTTACCTCCCATTCACTATTAACGAAAAAACCAGGTCGCAGCAGAATTTCTCAGTGCATTACGAGGCGCAACTTGGTGTAGGGCTTAATTCGGAACGGCAACCCGGCCATACCGAAGTGTATAAAGTTGACGCCGACAACTACCGTTGGGTAAGCACCAATGTGCCGGCCATGAAACCGGAACCCTTTATCACTACTACCGACAACTATATTTCGAAGATCGAATTCGAATTGTCGGTAGTAAAAATGCCCGGTGAGCTCGACCGCACAGTAATGGACACCTGGGAAACCCTGAACACCAAACTGTTGGAAAACGAAAGCTTTGGATTGCTGGTTAAAAGAGGAGGTTTTATTTCCGACCAGCTTCCGGCCATAACTGCAAAAGCAGGCAGCAGCGTTGAAAAAGTAAACGCCATTTACGATCATGTAAAATACCGCATGAAATGGAATGGCGATAACGGGGTTTTTGCCAACAACAACCCCAAAAAAGTATATGAAGAGCGCGTAGGTTCATCAGCCGACATTAACCTGATGCTGGTTGCCATTTTAAAGGAAGCCGGTTTCAATGCTGAGCCTGTAATCCTGAGTACGCGCAGCCATGGGTTGGTACAGGAAATATATCCGCTGCTTTCAAAATTCAATTACGTGGTAGCGCTGGTACGCATTGATGCCGAAAATTACCTGCTAGATGCCAGTTCAAAATATGTTCCGTTCAACACATTACCCGAAAGATGCCTCAACGGCAAAGGACGCATTATTTCGAAGACTTTTCCGGGTTGGGTTTCACTGCTGAATAAGGAGTACAAAAACTCTTACACCGTTGTCGACCTAAACCTGGCAGAAGAGGGTTCGCTGAAAGGGAAATGCACCATTACCAGTTCGGGGCTGGATGCCAACAGCCGGCGCAACACTTTTGCCAATAAAAATGAAAAGGAATATATTGAAGACTTTACCAGCGGGCATCAGAACTGGTCAGTTACGGAATTTCATATTTCGAATGTGGATACACTTACCAAACCTTTAACCGAAGAGTATACTCTGGATATACCTGATGAAGTGCAGGTGGCAGGTGATAAAATGTACCTGAATATCATGGCCGGGTTTGGCGAAAAAAACAATCCCTTTAAACTTGAGAAACGGCTTTACCCGGTCGACTTCAGCTCACCTGTTAAAGAAAATTATATTATAAAAATTACTATCCCGGCAGGCTGGGTTGTGGAAGAACTCCCTAAAATGGCTATGGTTGCTCTTCCTGACAATGCAGGAAATTACAAATGCCTGATCGAGGAAAAAAACGGAACCATCCAGGTAATAAGCAACCTGCGCATCAACAAAACCTTCTTTTTGCCCAATGAATACGAACAACTGAAAGAATTTTTCAGGTTGATGGTTGTAAAACAGGCCGAACAAATTGTACTTAAAAAGGCATGATCCTGATGAAATCAAACCTCAGCTTCCTGGTATTACTCTTCCTCATTTCGGTATCGGTAAAAGCTTCGGATATAAAATACAGTATATTCGAAATACCCGACTCTCTTAAAAAAAACGCTAACAGCATTGTAAGGGAATCGGAAACCACTTTTGGAGTCGACGAGAATTTCAAATCAACCTACACGGTTCATTATGTTCTTACCCTTTTAAACTCCAAAGCCCTGGATGATGCCGAGCTGAGGGTATACTACGATAATGAATCAACGGTGAATTACCTGAAATTTAAAATTTATAATTCCTTTGGCGAGGATATTACCCGCACCTTCAAAAGCCTTGAAGTTACTGACGAGAGTGCCACACCGGGAGGCACATTGTATTCCGACAACCGTTGCAAGGTAGTTTCGCCCATATTTGCCCAATACCCTGTTACAGTCGAGTACAGCTACCAGGTAAAGGATGTGGTTATCTTTTCGTACCCGAGCTGGATCCCGGTTACATCCACCAACATGGCGCTGCAACAGGCTTCGTACACCCTGCGTACCCCAAAATCGCGCACACCCCGGATGAAAAGCGTAAACAAGGTTCCCGAGGTAAGCATAAGCAGCGAAAAGGAAACAAATCAATATAAGTGGGAAATCAGTAATTTTGCCGCTATCGAAACCGAGCCTTTCAGCCCACCTGATTATGAGCTGATCCCGTTCCTGCTGCTCGCCCCCGATTATGTAAATTATAATACGTTTTCCAACCCATTTGTGAGCTGGAACGACTTCGGTAAGTTTCTATCTTACCTGGTGAGTGGCCGGGACCAACTGGCTCCCGAAACTGTAGTCAAACTGCAGGCCCTGGTCAAAAACTGTGCTGATCAGAAAAGCAAAATTAAGGCCGTTTACAAATACATGCAGCAACGTACCCGCTATGTAGGCGTTCAGATCGGCATCGGGGGCTGGCAGCCCACCCCTGCCGATTTTGTGGATAAGAAAGGATACGGCGACTGCAAAGGACTGGTGAATTACACCCGTGCCCTGCTTAAAGCCGTGGATATAAACTCCTATTATTCACTCGTAAAATCGGGCAACAATTCGGCACCGGTGATTGAAAGTTTTCCAAGTAACCAGTTCGACCACGTAATACTGTGTGTACCCGACCAAAACGACACCATCTGGCTTGAATGCACCAGCCAGAAAAGTGCCTTCGGATTCCTGGGATCCTTTACTGATAACCGCCTGGCACTGGTATTAAATGATAATGGAGGAACACTGGTAAAAACCAATGTGTACAACGAAGGCGTTAATACCAGCAGCCGCAGGATTGCGGTTACCATGGACGAAGCAGGAGATGCCACAGTGAAAATGTTCACTACCAATAAAGCTGTTCAGAGCGAAAGCGTTGAAGACCAGTTATCCGAAAGTCCCGAAGACCAGCGTAAGGAATTCCTGAAGCACATCGGGTATTCCGACTGTGTGATCAACACCCTTAAATACAATTTGAACGGTGATATCATCCCTGTCGGGACGGTAGAAGCCGAGTTGGAAGTTCCTGCATTTGCATCGAAAAACGGCAACCGGTTATTTATACCGGCAGTGGCCCGCGACCGGTTTATCCCCGTACCTCAAAATACCACGCCCAGGGTAAACCCGGTAGTAATCAGAAATTCCTTCACCGACAGCGACACCGCTATAATTAATATGCCTGCAGGCCTGAAAGCTGAATTTATCCCCGGCCCGCAACGCATTGAATCGAAATTCGGGAAATATGTTTTTTCGGCCGAAATGAAAGGTGAGCAGTTGTTTTGCTACCGCATGTTCGAGGTACATGCCGGCTGGTATAAAGCTTCGGAATATGCAGAATTTATTGCCTTTCTGCGAAAAATAGCAAAATCGGATCAAACAAAAATTGTGCTCACCCGAAAAATTTAGCCCGCCTAAGTTAACAACTCCAGGAAAAGTTGGTACGGTAAATGCTGGTTACTCAAGCATTTTAAATTGATGCATCCTGACCCGGATAAATTGCGCAAAATGCGTAACGCATTTTGCGCAAAAATCAACAGAGCAAGCAAACGGAATTCCTTCTGCTATAAACCAAAAACTCCGCAAAAACCTGGAAACCGGTTGATGCGGAGTTTTTTATTTTACAGGACATGAGCCCAGGTTCAGAATTTTTTAAAACCGATAATCTCCCTTACTTCCTTTATGGTTTTTGCAGCGTACTTTTTTATAAACAGTAATAACTTTGGAATTTGTACAAATTAGGGAAAATGGATTTTCGGTATAAAGTTATTGATTATACAGAAAGGGGCAATTTCTTATTTCAAGGTTATTGCCATTCTCAGAACACTCTTAATTTGCGGCAATACCATATAATATTGACACTTTTACATTATTGTGAAATTATTCTAAAAAATATTCTATAATATACTATTTTGTATATATACAATGTTGTATATTTGCAATTTAAAAATACATGCATCATGGCAATCAACAACATTACAGGTTCCCCGGTTGAAGGCGAAAACTTTTTTGGTCGGGAAAACGAATTAAAATCAGCCTGGACACACATCAAAAAAGGGAATTCACTGATACTTTCTGCTCCACGGAGAGTTGGGAAATCATCCTTTGCAAAGAAGCTCATTTCCTATGCAGAGGAAGAGAACTGGAATACATTGGAAATCAATCTTGAGGAGATACAATCTGAGCAAAAATTTGTTGAACTGTTTGTTGAAAAACTACAAGCTGAAAACTGGTGGAAAAAGAATCTCAGTTCTGTAGGTGATTCTTTAAGTCAATTATTGGAAAATATAAAAACAAGTGTTTCTTATGGTGACACAACTGCCACTATTGAATGGAAATCAAGGAAACCTGACATTTATACAAAACTCAAGAAACTGCTCAACCACGAACAACATACTCTCATAATGGTTGATGAGGTAACCATACTTTTAAATGGATTTCTGAATACCGACAAGGAAATCGGAATTGAAAGCGTGGAGTTTTTCCTGAACTGGCTACGCGGTTTTCGCCAGGTTAAAGGGACAAAAATTCATTGGGTGTTTTGCAGCTCGATTGGTATTGACAATTTCACTAACCGCCATAATTTAAGCTATACCTTTAACGATATAAAATCATTCCCGCTTGCGGCCTTTGATCCGGAAACTTCAGTAGATTTTATTAAAGAACTGGCAAAATCTGATAATTTACCTTTAGATGATGAGATCATAAATCTGATGGTTCATAAAATAGAATGGTGTTTGCCCTATTTTATTCAGGTATTGTATTTTAATTTTCAAAATTTGGTAACTACATATAACAAACCAAATGACTCTGTTACTCTGGATACGGCATACCAGGAATTAATTGATTCAAAAGAACTTAACACCTGGGATGAGCGATTAACTGATTATCAGGAACTTGATGAATATGCCCGGATAATACTTACAAACCTTTCGAAAATTAAACCTGGCGCAAAAAGAGATGCTTTGCTGGAATTACTCCATACAAAGATTAATGATACAGTAAAAGCAGAAAGCTACCTGAACAAATTGCTATATATGCTTAAAAATGACGGATATATTACGGATATGCCAAAGGGCAAATATGGCTTCCGCTCACCCTTACTACGTGATTTTTGGTTTAACCGTTTTGCAAAGTAATATGGAAAAGAAAAATAAACTCAGCCTTAGCCAAATCGGATTGTATAATCCGCAGCGCCTGAACGATGAAACCATTGAGCAGATTTTTGTTGTGCGCACCGGCATATTCAAACAGTTAATGGATAAACTCCAAAAGGAAAAACCTAAAGGCATTCCTCAGCATTACCTGATTATCGGGCAACGCGGAATGGGGAAAACCACTTTACTAAAGCGTATTGAAGTAGAATTACGCAAAAAGGAGTTCTCCGAACGATTTATTCCATTACTGTTGCCTGAAGAGCAATATAATCTTAAAAACTTAGCGGAGTTCTGGCTTAACAGCCTCGATGCACTGGCGGATACGTTAGAATTTGAAAAACACACTTTCGAAGTACAACAGGTAGATACCAAAGTAAAAGAACTTCAGCAAATTTCGGATAAAACTAAACTTGCAAAGGAAGCTTTTCAATTTTTAAAATCGTATTGCCTTACGCTTAACCGTCGACCGGTATTGCTAATTGATAATATGAGCCTGATTTTCGACCGAATGGGCAAGGACGAACAACATACACTCAGAGCCTGGCTTATGCAAAACGGTGCCCCAATACTTCTGGGGGCAAGCGCTTCGACGATTGAAGATACTTTTAATTACGGAGCGCCTTTTTACGATGCATTTCAAATCCACCATCTCAAAAAGCTGGACTTTGATGAACTTGTGGAAATAATCACAAATCTGGCAAAGCTTACACAGGAAGAAACCATACTTCCCGAAATACAGAGCCGTATTGCACGCCTCAAAACCCTGCACCAGCTTACCGGAGGAAATCCACGGACTGCCACCATGCTTTTCAGAGTAGTAATTAAAGGTTTTTCCAAAGAGATTAATGATGACCTGGAAGCCTTATTAGATGAAATTACCCCTTTATACAAAGCCCGCTTTGAAGAACTTCCAACTCAACTCCAGGTGATAGTCGATGCCATTGCATTGAATTGGGATCCCATCCTTATTGAACAACTCAGAAATGAAACCCGGTACGAAAACAACCAGCTCTCACCCCAACTGAAACGGCTTACCGAAGCAGGTTGGATTGAAAAGATTGTAACCCATGAAGGAAAAGGCTATGCTTACCAGATTAGTGAACGCTTTTTTAATATCTGGTTCCTGATGCGTCGCAGCAGCCGCAGGCAGAAAAGGGAATTGTATTGTTTGTCGAAGTTTTTGGAATGTTTATATGGGGATGAAATAGCAACCGTTGCACAAAACAGTCTACTATCAAGATCCACCAACTTAGACCATATTACATACAGCCTAGCATTGGCCGAAGTAGTGAAGGATAAGCGATTAAAATACCAATTGCAAGAAAAAACATATGGAGAATTAAGGGAATTTGCGAAAACAAATCCCGAGATTTTGAAAAAGTTTGAACTGACCGATTCTAATAAGGGCGACAAGCTTATTGAAAGCTTTATTCAAGCTTATGAGGAATTATTTAACCAGTATAATGCAGCTAAAGAGCTTATAGATTATAAATTGGCAGAACAAAAATTATTGACCTTAGATGAGTTGACAAAGAACTATGACTTTATTAATGCATCAATCCATGCTGAATTGGGAAATTTATACCAATTAAGCATGAAGGAATACCTCAAGGCGGAGAGTGCTTATATTAAATCCCTGAAGTTAGACCCAAGTAAATTTGACACCTTTTATGCCTTAGGCAATTTATACCAAGTTCATTTGCATAAGTATTTGGATGCAGAATATGCATATTTGCAGGCAATTGCAATTGATAGCAACAACCCACATGTTTGGAATGATTTGGGGTTTCTTTATTTAAAAAAATGGAATAAACTTACAGAAGCAAAAAATGCTTTTAATTATGCGATAACAATAGATGGAAATCTCGCTAGATCATGGGTTGGATTAGGAGACTTGTCAAAAATCAATCAAAATTATATTGAAGCTGAAGCCTTGTTCCTTAAGGCTATTAAACTAGATGAAAACCTAACAGAAGCATGGAATGGCTTAGGTAATTTATACCAAGACCATTTTAAAAAATATATTGAAGCTGAAAAAGCTTATATAAATGCACTTAATTTAGACCAGAATTTGTTTGTTGCAAAATACAATCTAGTTTTTCTATACAGAGATAAGTTTAATAGAATTAACGAGGCAGAAAAACTATTCAATACATTAAAAATAGAAGAAAAATTTGAAGACAGTTACTGGCTAAATAAAACTCTATTTGAACTTTACAAACAAAATAAGGGTGTTGCCAAAGAGTATTTGCTTAATGCTTTAGAAAAAATTAAAGAACAACTTCCCCAAAACACCCAGGATGACTGGTGGCGTTTTGGCGCGGTAGCTAGTAAACTAGGCTATGGAAAATGGTTTACAGATATACTTGAAGAACAGGGATTCGACGTTATTCTATCTCCCTATTATGTTGCTATTAAAGCCATGAATGAAAAGGATACCGAAGGCTACCTGAATAGCAAAGCTGTGGAAATACGTGAACCTGCCAGAAAAATCATGGAAATAATGAAATCCTACAATAGTTGATATTAACGAGCAATACAAGGGGTGACTAAAAAGAAAATCACCCCTTGTAAAGCTAATTAGAATGACTTAAACCCAATAATCTCCCTCACCTCTTTTACTGTCTTTGCTGCACTTTCGTGCGCTTTGTCGCGGCCGGTTTTCACCACTTTTGCCAGGTATTCGTCATCGCCCAGCAACTGGAGTATGCGCTCACGGAAAGGGGTAGTAAAACGGATTACATCCTCGGCAAGCTGCTTTTTCATGTCGCCATAACGCACGGTGCATGCATTATACTGCTCTTCGAAAAACTGTAGCGTTGCCGGCTCCGACAAGGCTTTCATCAGGTTGAATAAATTCTCGATGGCTTGTGGCTTGGGTTGATTCGGCTCGGTAGGACCGCTGTCGGTAACCGCTTTCATCACTTTTTTGCGGATTACTTCGGGCGAATCGAACAGGAATATGGCGTTACCTTCGCCTTCGCTCTTGCCCATTTTGGTACTGCCGTCGAGCCCGGGTATCTTCACCAGCGATTCGCCAAAATTGTACGCCACCGGCTCAGGGAAATATTCTACATGATACATGCGGTTAAACCGGTTCGCAAAGGTGCGGGTCATTTCCAGGTGCTGCTCCTGGTCCTTGCCGACAGGCACTTTATGCGCTTTATGCAGGATGATATCGGCTGCCATCAGCGTGGGATAGGTAAGCAGGCCTGCATTTACGTTTTCGGGCTGTGTGCGGGCTTTATCTTTAAACGAAGTGCAGCGTTCGAGTTCGCCCAGGTAAGCATTCATATTCAGGAAAAGATACAACTCGGCAGTTTCGGGCAGATCGCTTTGCAGGTACAGGGTCGATTTTTCGGGATCCAGTCCACAGGCCAGGTACTCGACCAGCACTTGTTTTACATTGCCATGAAGGTCGGCAGGGGTTGGATGGGTGGTAAGCGAATGATAATCGGCAATAAAGAAAAAGCAATTATCAGTTTGTTGCATTTTTACAAAATTTTGCATAGCCCCGAAATAATTCCCGAGGTGCAGGTTGCCCGTAGGCCTGATTCCGCTTACAACTGTTTGCATAAAATATATTTTGCTGGCAAAGGCATTTAATGATCAATGAAAAAGTCTGCCTTTTATGATGATTGGCAAACCAGGATGCGAAATTAGTGATTTATGGCGAAAGTGCGAAAGATTCGCCTTAAGTGAATCGGCATTTCAGGCAGAGGCTGTTTCAAAACCGAAACAGCCTCATTTTCATTTATTCAGAATTGATTGAAGTTTGTCACGGTTTGTCTCTCATTAAAATGTTTGTTTCATGACGCATGCCCTTGGTGAGAAAAATATGGAGCTACACCCTGCCCCTCTTTCCCGGTCGCCATTTCTCCATATCACTCCATAGTTCCATTTCCCCTCGCTCTTTCAAAATCTATAATAACGCAATTTTTATAGTTTCTTAAAACCCGTTCAGCTGCATGAGTACCGTAGGTATAAGCAGTACCCATCCCAGAACAACCAGGATCAGGATCAGTTTCCAGGCCCAGCTGAACCATTTGGCAAAAGGAATGCGGGCTACTTCAAGCACACCAATCAGTACGCCGGAGGTTGGTGTGATCAGGTTCGTGAACCCGTCGCCAATATGAAAAGCCGTTACCGTAGCCTGCTTCGAAAGGCTCACCATGTCGGATATGTCGCGTAGAATAGGCATAATCAGAGCCGCTTTGGCGGTTCCCGAGGTGATGACTATATTGATGGCTGAGGTAAAAACATACATCAGCGAAAGTGTTGCAATTTTACCTGTACCTTCGATGGACCTGGAAATGCCATACAGAATAGTATCTATGATTTTGCCATCCTCAAGAATAACGATGATGCCTCCGGCAAGCCCAACCACCAGTGCTGCCGACATAATGTCCCTGGCTCCGGCAACAAACGAACGTGTTATTTCATTGGCATCTTTGCCCATGGCCATACCTGCCACCAAAGCCATACCGAAAAACAAAGCAGCCAGTTCAAGCAATCCCCATTCGAAACCAGTTACGCCAACCACCAGGAAAACTACAGTAAAAACAAGAACGTTCAGTACAAATGCCTGCATGGATTTTCGAACGGCCATATATCCTGAAATGGCAAATAACACCGCAACTACAGGCAGAACAGGCAGTGTAAACGCATTGGCTCCGAGTTTAATAGGATTTTGTGGCCAGATAATTGCAGAAACTACAATAGCAGCAAGTACACCAACATAGGCCACCCAGGTTGAGGTAAGTGATTTTTCCGATACCTGCAGGTCAGCTTTTGCATGATGCTCGCGCCAGTAGCTATCCTCGTGGTACACTATGGATTTAGTCGGGTTTTTCTTCACCCGGTTGGCATACCACAATACATACCCTATACCAACAATATTGATAACCAACCAGATAATGAACCGGTATTCGAGACCGGAAAAAAGTTGAAGCCCTGCAATTTCCTGTGCAATTCCCAGCGTAAACGGATTCATGAGGCAGCCAGCAAACCCTATACCTGCGCCAATAAAGCACATGCAAACACCTACAATGGAATCATATCCCATCGAAATGGCCATGGGAACAAATATGATCACAAAAGCTATGGTTTCCTCGCTCATGCCAAAAATGGCCCCAAAAAAGCTGAACATCAGCATTACTATCGTGATAATGATATTATTTACACCCAGGAACCGGATAAACCGGTAGCGGTTCAGCCTGTCACTTTTTTTGAGGAAAGCATACACGCCCATATCAATGGCTTTGCTTTCGTTTAGCAACCAGAAAGCTCCACCCAGGATGAGAATAAAAACAATGATTTTGGGTGAGCGCACAAAGCCTTTATAAAAAGCAGAAAATATTTGCCAGGTCTGCGGACTGTTGTCCACGTAATGAAATGAATGTGCTTTTACAACCTCGCTGCTTCCCGAAGAAGTAGTAATTTTTTCGCGTTCAAACGATCCCCCGGGCACAAACCAGGTAAACACAGCTGCAAGCAGTATGATGGAGAAAATAATAACGTAAGTGTGCGGAATCTTAAATTTTGGAGTCATACGTATAAAAGGGTTTAGTGATTTGTTCTTTCAAAAATACAAAGAAAAACCTGAAATCATAGGTTAGATTTTCCTTTATACACACATGCCGGCACTTTCATGTGAGGTAATTGTAATATAAAGTATCAGTTGAAGCAGGAGCAGGCCGTAAACCGGATTTTGCCCACAGTTTTTTAAGTAAAAATATCCATAATTTCCTCTTTACTCATTCCGGCAATAGTCGAGTCGGAGGTTACAAACAGATCGGCAAGCTGCTTTTTGCATTGCTGCAGCATCACGATTTTTTCCTCCACGGTGTCCTTGGTAATAAACCGGTACACAAAAACATTTTTATCCTGCCCGATGCGATGTGCCCGGTTTAATGCCTGCATTTCGGCGGCCGGGTTCCACCACGGGTCCAGAATAAATACATAATCGGCTTCCGTGAGGTTCAGCCCAACCCCACCGGCTTTGAGCGAAATAAGGAACAACTGCGTATGTTTATCCTTTTTGAAAGTATTGATTACTTTTTCGCGGTTGGCGGTAGCCCCGGTAAGCATGGCATACCTATAGCCTTCATCCTGACAGAATTCTTCCACCAGTTTCAGGTGCCTTACAAAAGATGAAAAAACAAGTACCCTGTGGTTCTCGGCCAACAGGGTTGCCAGGCTTTCGGTAACTTCGGCAAACTTACCACTGCCGGCCAGCGATGTGGCATCGACCATACGCGGGTGGTTGGCAAGTTGCCGGAGCATCATAAGCGAACGCAACACCAGCACCGAAGCATTGCTGCTGCCGTCATTAGCGAATTTCTCGAGAATGCTGTTCCTGATTTTGGATTTCTCAGAGTTGTACAAACCTTGCTGTTCGTCGGTCATGGCACAGAAAACAGCAGTTTCGGTAAGCGCGGGCAACTCCCTGGCAACTTCCTCCTTGGTGCGCCGTAAAATAAACGGCCCAATCATATTCCTGAGCTTCTCACCGGCCATATCCTCGTGGTTTTTTGACAAAGGCGAAGCGTAATACTTCATAAAATGCTGATAAGTACCCAGCATCCCCGGATTCAGAAAATTGAACTGCGACCAGATATCGGCCAGAGAATTTTGTATGGGTGTGCCGGTAAGTACCATGCGATGCATGCCCTGCAGGCTGAATACGGCCTGCGCCGCCTTCGAATCGGGATTTTTAATTTGCTGGCTTTCGTCGAGAATAATATGCCCGAAAACAAATTTGCTGAAAATTGCAATATCATTCCTCAGTGTACCGTATGTAGTGAGCACAATATCATGTTGCCCGAAAATGCCGGTACTTGTTGCCCTGGCAGCTCCCACGTGCACGTATAGCCGCAGCCAGGGGGCAAACCTCCTGAGTTCATTAAACCAGTTGTGGATAAGTGATGCCGGCAATACCACCAGGCTGCAGGCGGGTCTTGATTTATCAGGGTTATGAATTCTGGCTCCGGATGGAGCAGGCTGTACAACTTCAGCCTGCGAAAACAAATCAAGTTGTATGGGTACTGCATTTAACGGCCTGCCATGGTCAGTCATCTCAATTTCGTTTACCGGGCTGGTTGCCGGATACCGCGAGGCCAGCAGCGCAATGGCTTGCAACGTTTTACCAAGCCCCATATCATCGGCCAGTATTCCGCCCAATCCTTGCTTCAGCAAAGCATGCATCCAGTAAAATCCTGCCAGCTGGTAAGACCTGAGGGTTACACCGGCAAGTGGCGGCAGTTCAACCTTTACAGGCACATCAAGGCACTCAACCAGTTGCTGAACAGCCGGGTTGGGGATGGCTGAAAG